>JAPHSI010000206.1 GCA_026193155.1 Sulfurimonadaceae bacterium
ACGACAAGTGATTCTGTTCCCTGTCCAGTTATGAAAGTACTCATGTGCTATAACACTTTGAATGCCCATAAAGTCTCTGTCCGTAGCCAGTTCTTCATTTGCAAGTACATAATGTGAATTAAATATATTTAAGCCCTTGTTCTCCATAGCACCCATATTAAAGCTATCAACCGCAACTATATTGTAAATATCCAAATCATACTCACGACCATACTTTTCTTCATCCCAAAGCATTGCATCTTTTAAAGATCTCATCGCATGAAAACATTTAGATTCATTACCCAAATCACAATATATGTTTAACTCAATATCATTACCGCGCATAGTTGTAAAACTATCGTTTATAACACCCAAGTCTCCTGCTACCAAAGCAAAAAGGTATGAAGGTTTTGGATGCGGATCAAACCAAGTTACACTATGCTTATCTTTATCTTCACTTACATTTTTTTTATTCCCGTTTGAGAGAAGGACGGGATATTTTTCTTTATCTGCAATTATTGTAGTTGTAAATACAGCCATAACATCTGGTCTGTCTATATATGGAGTTATACGGCGAAAACCTTCAGGTTCATTTTGTGTACAAAATATAGAGCCTGATTTGTATAAGCCCTCTAGTTCGGTGTTGTTTTGTGGGTATATTTTATTTTTTATTTTTAGACTAAACTTATTAGGCACATTAAATACACTTAAAATCTCATTTTTATAACTATATCTACTCTCATCTAATTTTAAATCGTTTAAATATATCTCCAGCATCTCTAAATCTGTACTGTTTAGCTTAACTATAGAAGTTTCATCATTCTTTATTAAACCTTCAATATTCATCTCGTTAGTTACAATTGTGTACTCATCATTAAGTTCAAAACACAAATCACACTCAGTAATTTTAAACTCAGGCTTTTCATAATCTTTTAAATAAATTGCTTTAATATCACTCATAAAATCTACTTTTATTTTTTTGATTTTGTATTTTACTCAATAGTTAATAAATTTCTACCATTCTCTTTTGATTCATACAATAGGGTATCTGCTCTTTTTAACAATATATCTATTGATTCATCATCTTCATACTCTACTAATCCAACACTGATTGTTAAAGGAGTTTTAAGTCCAAAATCATGTTCAGAAATATTTTTCATCATTCTTTCAATAGTAATTTTCGCACCGTCTTTTTTCGTGTCTGGCATTAGCAGTAAAAATTCTTCCCCGCCATACCTACCGATATAATCAATGTCTCTAAGATTAAACATAAAAAGCTTTACAACCTCTACTAATACAAAGTCACCTTTATCGTGACCGTAAACATCGTTTACATTTTTAAACCAATCTATATCAACCATAGCTACGCTCAACATTGTTTTATGACGGTTACAACGATGAATTTCATGCTTTAAAATTTCCATAATAGAATACCTACTATGAGCCTTTGTTAAATAATCTGTTTTGGCAATTTTCTCCAAATCTTTTGTAGCTTGAAATAATTGTTCTGTTCTTTGTTTAACTTTTGATTCAAGGGAATTATTTAGTATTTTTAACTCTTTTGCTTTAGTTGTAATTTGTACTTGGTAATTTTCAAATGATTTTCTAATAAAGCGAGACACAAAATAAGATATAACTAAGGAAACCAATAAAATAAAAATACTACCATAGATTAAATTAGTTAGCTTCATATTATGAGTTTCGTATAATTCTTTACTATTTTTTGCCAATTCATTCTGAACACTTGATTCATAATATCCGGTTGCTACTACCCAGTCTGAAGATGGTACTTCTTTTAAGTATGTATATTTTTTTTCTTCTTGTTTTGTCTGAGAGTTGTACCAATTGTAAGTGATATATCCATCTTTAGTGTTTTTAAGTGCTTTTTCTATCATCAAAAAGGTACGCTTCGCAGCTCCGGATTCAAGTTTTTTTAGATTTTTTCCAACTAATTGAGGTAACTCGGAGTGTAAAAGCAAAGTTCCATCTCTGTTTACAATATAAAAATAGTTTGAATTCATTGCATCTATTTTTGAAATACTTGTAAGTAGTACCTCATCTGAACGTTTTGTTGCAGTATCTAAATATTCTGAAGAACCCATATACCAATCATACAATCCAAATTTTTTTACAAAAGCCAACTGATGGAATTGCTTATCAGAATTTCTAGAAGGACGGGTAAAGGTATCCCATAAAAAGCCTTCGCCTTCGTTGCTGCAGATTTTAATCTCTTCTTTAATTATTTCATTCCCAGAAGAATCTTTAAAATCAATTATAGATGTACCTTCTAGATGCCTTAAATACTCAGGTGCCAGATAAAATACACCGTTAAAATCCATAATCCATATAAAACTCTCACCATAGTTCCATGTCATAGAACGCAAAACTTCTATAATAATCTCTTGAATCTCTTTTTGCGTTTTAATATTTCTATATTTTTTTTCTAATGAGTGTGCTATGCTAATAGCATTTTCAACCCTTTTTTGAACTCTGTTCTTCATATCATCTTTTGTAATACTTTTATGATATGAAATATGATTTACCATAAATTCAACTTGTGTTTTAAGTGTCTTATTTCGAGAGTTATAAAGATTTTGTTCTACTTTTTTTATATTTCTATCAAAACTCTCATTACTGGCACTAATCATCAAAAAACTTAATATTAAAACAGCCGAAGGTATAAATATAAAAGGTCCGTAGGCTAATAGGTTGACGATGGAATTTTCATTTAGAATTGAAAAAAACTGTTTATTTTTAGTAGTCATGCCAATATTATAGCTGTGTAAGTTTTTATTTGTTCTTAATCTTATATTACGTATAACTTATTTTGCTATAATGCATAAGAAATATTTTAAGGAATTTTATGAAAACTCACACACTTTTAATGCCATTAGATATGCATTTGCATCTTCGTGATGGGGTAATGCTTGAAAATATTGCTCCACTTACAGCTTATAGTTTTTCAGGTGCTATTGTAATGCCAAATCTCGTACCACCTGTAACAACTCTTGAAGAAGTAAAGAGTTATAAAGAGCGTATAATGGCAGCAGTACCAAATGATTATTTTGAACCTTATATGACACTATTTTATAAAAACTACGACAAGGCATTTTTGGAAAGTGTCGCAGATGAGATAACAGCTATAAAACTTTACCCAGACGGTGCTACAACAAATTCAGACGGAGGTGTGAGCAGTTTTAACATTGAAGAGATGCGTGAGACATTAGAAGCAATGAGTGAACTTAATATCCCACTGTGTGTGCACGGTGAGACTGCCGGATTTGTAATGGATAGGGAAGCCGAGTTTATGAGCATCTATGAAATGTTAGCTAAAAATTTTCCTGATTTAAAAATAATAATGGAGCATATAACTACTAAAGCAGCTGTTGATATGCTTGAAAAGTATGATAATCTTTATGCAACGATTACAGTCCATCACCTTCTTTTAACTTTAGATGATGTAGTTGGCGGAATGATGATGCCACACCACTTTTGTAAACCAATAGCTAAACGCCCAGAAGACCTAGAAGCCCTTTTACGTGTAGCTCTTGAAGCTCATCCAAAAGTTATGTTTGGAAGTGATTCAGCTCCGCATCCAAAGGATAAAAAAGAATCTTGCGGCTGTGCAGCAGGTGTATTTACCGCACCAATAGCACTTCAACTTCTTTGTGAAATATTTGAGCAAAATGATAAGCTGGAGAATTTACAAGAATTTGTAAGTGACAACGCCCAACGTATTTATGGAATTTGTCCAGAATTTAAAGAGGTAATTTTAGAAAAACGACCTTTTGAAGTACCACAGACATATTCAAATGTAGTACCGTTGTATGCAGGAAAAGAAATCAATTGGGCAATTCAAAGCGTTGAATAATATACTACTTTTAGAAGATGACATACTGCTAGGAGAAACCCTAGTAGATTTACTTGAAGATGAGGGTTATAAAGTATCACACTACCCTAACGGGCAAGATGCATTAGATGCGACATTTGATAGTAAATTTGACTTATACTTATTAGATATTAATGTTCCTCAAATAGACGGGCTTACACTTCTAAAAGAGTTAAGAGATGCGGATGACAATACACCTGCCATATATCTCACTTCTCATCAAGAAAAAGACAAACTTTTAGAAGGTTTTAGTAACGGCTGCGATGATTTTATAAAAAAACCATTTGATAATGATGAACTTCTTGTTCGCATAGGTTCTATATTTAAAAGAACCAAACAAAAAAATTCGGATTGTTTGGATAAGCTTTGTCATGATGAAGTTCACAAGAGAATTCTTTATCATAATGAAGAATTAGATTTATCACAAAAAGAGTACAAGCTTTTGCTACTACTTATGCGACATGTGAATTCTACCGTTCCTAAAGAGCTTATCTCAGATGAGCTTTGGAATCATAATGAAGGCGGAAGTGATGGCGCACTTAGAGTTTACATAAACCGGATTAAGCAACTTCTTCCTGATATAAATATTCAAAATATTAGAGCTGTCGGATACAAACTTGTTTTATAATTTACGCATAAATATCTTTATATATTATTTCTTTACAACAGTTGGTTTTTTATTTGTAATGTATTATTTTTTAGAAGTTTTAGAGTTTAGCGATGCATATCTATTGCTGGCTATACTTGCCACTTTAGCAATATTTTCGGGTGTATTTATCTCTAAACTAGCAGTTGAACCTTTTAAAAATCATCTCGATAATATAGAACAACTATCTAAAGAAACATTACATGAGTTAAATCTTCCAATCGCTACAATAAAAACAAATACTCAGATGCTCTCAAAAAATATTGACAATGAAAAAGATTTAAAAAGACTCTCAAGAATACTGAGTGCTTCTAGTATGCTAGAACAACGCTATAATGAACTTGACTATATGATTAAAACCCATACAACAAAAGAGATTAACGAAGATTTTTTTTTAGATGTACTTATAAAAGAGCGTATAGATTTTTTACAGGCTGTCTATCCTAATAAAAAATTCAACCTAAAACTAGATAGAGTAAACATATTTAACGATAAAATTGGGCTTGGAAAAGTTATTGATAATATAATCGACAACGGAGTGAAATATAGCCAAAACAACGATAATATAGATATAGTTTTAAAAGAAAAAGAACTAAGTATCCAAGACCATGGAGAAGGCATGGATGAAAATGAACTGCTAAAAGTCTTTGACAAATATTATCAAGGGGATGCAGATTCAAAAGGATTTGGCATTGGACTTAGTTTAGTAAAAAGATTTTGTGATAAACAACAAATAAAACTATCTATAGATTCAAAATTGAATCATGGTACAAAAATAACTTTAGTATTTAAATAAGGGAAAAAGAATATGGAAAATGCCAACTTTTTAGCATATGCAGAACAAGCTGTGGACTATGGTGTAATGGGTATACTTGTTCTTATGAGCATAGTTACCCTATGGCTTTTTATTGAGAGAATGATGTTTTATAAAAGTGTCCGTATAGAAGATTATGACCATAGAGATAATTTAGAGATGGATTTAACAGATAATATCAATGTCATCAGTGCGATAGGTTCAAATGCACCATATGTCGGACTTCTTGGGACAGTGCTTGGTATTATGATTACATTTTATACGCTTGGAGATGCAGGGGCTGTAGATGCAAAGAAGATTATGATAGGTCTCGCCCTTGCACTTAAAGCTACTGCCATGGGTCTTGTAGTCGCTATTCCTTCTATTATTTTTTATACGATATCACTTAGAAAAATAGAGAAAATCCTTACAAAGTTTGATGTAAAAAATGGCTAAATGTAAAAAGGCTCCTAAAAGGTTCGATGAAATAAACGTTATCCCTTTTATCGATATCATGCTTGTGCTTTTAGTTATGGTTTTAACTACCGCTACATTTATAAAACAAGGTGTAATTCCAGTTGATTTGCCAGAAGCTAAAAAAGCGGATAAAGAGAAAATTCAAAAAGAGATAAACATATATGTGAACTCTAAAGGGGAAATATTTTTTGAAAAAGAGAAAGTGGATTTAAAAACCTTAAAAAATAAACTCTCAAGCATATCAAAAAAACAAACAGTTGTTCTTAGAAGCGATAAAGAATCTCGTTTTCAAGATTTTGTAAGTGTTATGGATATTCTAAAAGAGTTAAAACATGAACAACTTTACATAGTGACTAAAGAGTAACTAGTAGCTTTTATCCATAAGTTTTAAATCACTCTTCCATGCAGGTTTGTTTTCTTTGACCTCTTCTTTTGGTTTTTCAACAACTATTTTCGTATTAAATTCTTTTTTCTCAATCTTCTCTACATCATGAAAAAGCGATGTAGCTAAAAAGAAAAGTATCATTATCACCACTACGGATGCATAAGCTAAAAGATAATTTTTTACGTGTCCACTCTCAAATGGGTTTTCAATTTTCAATATATGCCTTTTTAAAATTTATTAAAATACTTAATATTCGTTTTATAATATAATGCAATAATAATACCATATTAACACTGAGAAAATAAATGCAAAGTCAACTAAAACCCTCAGATATATTGTCCTCAAAAGTTCGTATTTTATTATATTTGTCTTCACTGTCTACTTTAATTTTTTCACAAAACTACTGTATAAATGTCTGCCCTTTTATAGATGGTTTGTCATATAACACACTTACTTTTAATCTATTTATTATATTTATTTTTCATATTATTGTTAGAGAATTTTTATATAATTTTTTTACTAAAGTACCAAATGGGCTAACCCTTCCTCGCTGTATGTATTATCTCTCAATTTTATCTTGGATTATAGCAGGTATTGGAGCATTTTTTCTACATAATTATCTATACCCGTATTTTCCAATAGGGAGTCATTTAAAACTACTAAGTAGTTACTGGGTTTTAGGCGGTGGACTTCTTGCACAACTTGAATATATTATGTTTGAACAAAGATTTAAACAAATAAACAAAGTTGTATATATAAAAGAATTCAACGAAAATATATCTCGCAGGATATTTGAAAGCTTTATGATTTTAAGTGCTGCACCATCTATTACTATAATGCTTATCTTGGCACGTTATAGAAACGAAACACTCCAAGGTTCTCATATACTAGAAGAGATAGCATATGTAATAGTTTTATTTATTTCAGTTGCTATTATATGTGCTTATTATTTTGGAAAAATGTTAAAAGAAGACACCAAAAAAGTACTTGACAATATACATGAGATTAAACACTCAAACTATAATATAACCCATAATATAGCAAGGGCTGATGAGATAGGTGAAATATCTCAAGCTATAGAGTCTATGGCACATGAAATTGGTAACCTAAATAATGAGATAGTATCTACTCAAACAGAAATTGTAAATACTATGGGGGAAATTGCAGAAACAAGAAGTAAAGAAACCGGTAACCATGTAAAACGTGTCGCGTTATACTCTGAACTCTTAGCATTGAAATACGGTTTAGATAAAAATGAAGCCCAACTTTTAAAACAAGCTTCCCCTATGCATGATATAGGGAAAATCGGTATCCCAGACAGTATCTTAAATAAACCAGGTCGTCATACAGACGAAGAATCAATTATAATGAAAACACATGCCACTTTGGGCTATGATATTCTCAAAAACTCAAATAGGGATATCTTAAAAGCCGCATCTATAGTCGCCTATGAGCATCACGAAAAGTATGATGGAAGTGGATATCCAA
This sequence comes from Sulfurimonadaceae bacterium, assembly GCA_026193155.1. GTDB lineage: Bacteria > Campylobacterota > Campylobacteria > Campylobacterales > Sulfurimonadaceae > Sulfurimonas. The sequence continues at coordinate 7,658 of JAPHSI010000206.1, forward strand.
AAGGGTTAAAAGGTGAAGATATCCATATTTATGGACGTATTACGGCTGTTGCAGATGTTTTTGATGCATTAGGTAGCGACAGGGTATATAAAAAAGCTTGGGATGATGATAGAATATTTACTCTTTTCAAAGAAGAAAGCGGTAAGCATTTCGATCCTTATTTAGTAAATATATTTTTTGAAAATATAGATGAAATTTTAAAAATCAGAGATTCTTTAAAAGATACTACGAATCTATAAAAGTTTTTGAACATAATTCATATCCGTAGTCTATAACCTCTTTGGCCTTTGTAAATTCAAATGTGCCACATAAATTTCTTGGTACATTTATCTCTATATCAGGTGGATAAGACGCGAGCTTCATACTAGCTATACTGCTTTGCATAGTCTCAAAAGACTTATTTGCTATCACATACATACCATCTTCTTTCGTTATGGATTCAGGAATAGATATTTTACTCATATAGCTTTTTATTTTTTTTGAAATACTAGGTTCCTTTTGTTTTAATATTGGTTCTTTTGTTGCTTCTCCACCTAGGTTTACCGCTATGGTTAAATCCGTAGAGTCTTGAAAAGTTGGTGCAATAGGTACAGGATTTAAAACACCGCCATCAACTAATAATTTATCGTTATATCTATATGGAGTAAAAAATAGGGGTAAAGAGATAGAGGCTCGTATAGCCTTTAACAATGAGCCTTTATTTATCCAAACTTCTTTTTCTGCATCTATATCTGCTGCAACTGCTGTAAATTTTATTGGAAGATCTTCTATAGGTGAGTCACCTATTAACTCTTCCATTTTAGACATCAGTATATCTCCAGAAACAAAACCGCCTTTTCCTTTAAAATCTATTAGTTTTAACATGTCAATTACATCGATTTTTTCAATCCACTCCACATATACGTCAAGCTTACCCATTGCATAAAATCCACCAATCAAAGCACCCATTGAACAACCTGATATAGATTCAATTACATAACCGTTGTCTTCAAGCCATTTAATAATACCTACATGTGCCATACCCCTTGCACCACCACTTCCTAGAACTAAAGAAACTCTTTTTTGCATCAATCTTCCTTTTATTAAAAAAAATTATACATTATAATTATAAAAATATATATTTCATGATATAATTACTTATCACATAATTTTGATATATTTTTAGAAAGAGGATTTTTTTGGAAAAAAGTACTGCTAATATAAAAATTGTTAATAGTACAAAACTTATGTTTTTTGCCATAATTGGAATTATAAGTTTAATAACAATCTTCTTTTTATACTTAGGGTATATGCATCATAAGTTTGCACTTGATTTGATAATAAAAGAGGAGAAGAACGTTGCTTCAAAAATTTATTATAATACCCTAAAAAGCACGGTTAAGAAATACGAATCAGAAGTTAGATATATACTAACAAAAGATGATATATTAGATGCATTTCAAAAACATGATAGAGACAAACTTCTTGAACTAACTCTACCCATATACAAAAAACTAACAACTGAAAATCCATATATAAAAATAATGCACTTTCATACTACCGATACAAAAAGCTTTTTAAGACTCCATAAACCTGACAAATACGGAGACAATCTAAGTTCTATACGATATATGATAAATAGAGTTAACAAAACAAAAAAGAAAACTATTGCTATGGAGGCCGGACGATATGGAATTTACTATAGACTGGCATTTCCGGTATTTAACAAAAAGAATGAGCATCTTGGTGTATTTGAGTTAGGTATTAACATAAACTACATCTTAGATACTTTCAATCGAAACTACGATTTTAAAAGTATTGTTCTTTTAAAAAAAGATATATTCGATATAGTTTATGAGAATAATAAAAATATAATTTATAATTCATACTCTAACGACTATTATTCGATAAAATCAGACGTAAAGCATACATGTAAATGTAATAAAGATGCTAATATTTGCTACTGCACAACTGCCCCAATTTGTAATTGTGATAAAAACCAGAAATGTAACTGCTTTAACACTACAATAGAAGAAAATAAAAACACTATTTTAAAAAATGATAATGATAGTAATATAATTTTTACGATAAATACTATAAAAGACATTTCAAACCAAGAGATAGGAAAAATTCTTTTTATAAAAAATCTAAATTTTTATACAGACACCATAGATATGATAAAAAAAATATCTATACTATCTGTTTCAATATTACTTATTTTATCCATATATTTTATGAGAAAAATTTTTGCTAATTACATAAATATAATAGATAGTTACCAAAGCAAGTTGGAGATTAAGAACCGTACCCTTTTAAAACTTGTAAATACCGACTATCTTACAAAAGTTTATAATAGAAAATCAATAGAAACAACTCTTATAAAAGAGATAAAAAGAGCTAAGAGATACAACAATGAGTTAGCTGTTATACTATTTGATATAGACAACTTTAAAAACATAAACGATACCTATGGACATAATATTGGAGATAAGGTTCTTAAAAATATAGCTAAAGTTGTATCAATGACAATTAGAGAAACAGATATCTTCGGTAGATGGGGTGGAGAGGAATTTATAGTCATATCACCTCAAACCTCTTTAAAGAATGCAATACTTGTTGCAGAAAAAATCAGAAAAAGTATATATACATATAACTTTGATAATATTGACAAAGTAAGTTGCAGTATAGGTGTAGCAAGGTTCAAAAGCGGTACTACACATGAATCTATTATACATGAAGCAGATATAGCTTTATATCAGGCCAAACATAGCGGTAAAAACAAGGTACTGGATTTTGATAAGTTAAAATAAATTATCACTTATAAAATATATTAGTTATAATGTGTATATATGCTATATACTAAAAATCCGGGAACATTACAATGGAATGGAAGAACTTTAAAACTATATTTGTAAAAAATATATTATACTTTTTATTTTTTGGAGTAACCGTTGCCCTCGTAACAACTTATGTAAACTACAATATGGAAGTTCATAAAATACACAAAAAACTTTCACAAGATTCTACTTTTATTTCAATTGATATAAAATCTCACATTAAAAAGTATTTAGATAGGGTTGAGGACAGTATTAACTCTGTAAATACAAACCAACTATTTGTAAACTATCTAATTAACTCAACAAAACAATCAAAAGAAACACTTCAACAACTATTTGTAAATTCAATGAAAAATAATAATAATTTTTTTCAATTTAGATTTATAGATACTGATGGAAATGAAATAATTAGAGTTGATAAAGAAAAAAATTCAAAAAATATTTTTATAGTAGAAGAAAACAACTTGCAAAACAAATCAGATAGATACTATTTTATAGAAACTGTTCATAATAAAGTCGATAATTATTGGTACTCAAAATTCGACTTAAATATAGAAAGAGGAGCAATTGAGAAACCGTTAAAGCCAACTATTAGAGTATCGAGGAATGTTTTTCATAAAGGCAAATATTATGGGATACTAATTGTTAATGTTGAAATGAAAAGTTTACTATCATATATAGGTAGGAATACAACATTTGATACATACTTGATTGATAATGACGGATATTTTATTCTACATCCAAAGAAAGAAAGAAAGAAATTGGACAAGATATTTAAATAATAAACAAACTATATTTACAGAATTTCCAGATTTAACAGAAGAAGAATTTAATTCAAACAGTTTTGTTTCTAATGGATTTTTATACAATTTAGATGATTTTTTTAAAAACTCTGAACATATTAAGTTAGGCTTAATTGTAAAAGACGAATATCTAAAAGATATTAAAAAAGACAATTTTGAGTTTGCTTTGAGTATAGGGATGATAATAATATTAATCTCGGTTCCTATAGGTATAATTGTTTCTATTCCTACATCAAAATTATATATGAATATCAATACTCTTTATAAAGAAAATCTCAGACATATAGATACGATAGATAAACATGTAGCAACTATGGTAGTGAACTTAAATAAAAATATTACTGATGTAAGTACTGCACTTTGCAAAATATCAGGTTATTCCAAAGAAGAACTTTTAGGTCAAACACCGTCTGTCTTTAAAAGTGGAAATATGGATGTACAAGTATATAAGGAGCTGTGGAATAAAATAAGTCAAAGATATGTATGGAGTGGTGAGCTGGAAAATAAAACTAAAAGCGGAGAACCTTATTGGGTTGATGTGACAATTTTACCAAATTTAGATGAAAAAAATAATTTAATTAGTTTTACCTCTATAATGGAAGACATAACTGATAAAAAACTAATAGAAAAAATTTCACAAACAGATAAACTTACTCAACTATATAACAGGGTTAAACTAGATGATAGTTTAGATTATGAAATTAATAGATATATAAGGTATAAAGACATATTTTCAGTTATTCTTATAGACATTGATTATTTTAAATCTGTTAATGATACTTATGGGCATCTAGTTGGGGATAATGTGCTAGTTGAGTTATCTAATCAACTTAAAATTCATTGTAGAAACACAGACATCCTAGGTCGATGGGGTGGTGAAGAGTTTATGATTATATGTACAGATACAAATATTAAAGGTGCGATAGAATTAGCAGAGCATTTGAGAAAAACTGTTGATACATTTGAATTTGAAATAGTTAAACATAAAACAATAAGTATTGGTGTTTCAGAAGTTACAAATGCGGATAATATAGAGACATTGATTAAAAGAGTTGATGAAAACCTTTACAAAGCAAAAAAAGAAGGAAGAAACAGAGTTATTTCAGACTCTTAAAGGCTGAGTAAAAAAGCTAAAAGCTTTTTTACATCATACCAGGCATTCCCATTTGTGGAGGCATACCGCCACCCATATCAGCAGGCTCATCTTTAGGAATTTCAAAAATAGCAGCTTCAGTAGTTAAAAGTAAACTTGAAACAGATGTAGCATTAGTTAGTGCTACACGCTCTACTTTGTATGGATCGATAATTCCTGCTTCAAACATATCTACATATTCACCAGTAGCTGCATTAAAACCTAAGTTTTCGTTATCAGAACTCTCTATAGCATTTACGACAACACCTGTATCGTAACCTGCATTTTGAGCTATTTGTTTAATAGGGGCTTTTACAGCACGAAGTATAATCTCACAACCTATTCTTTGATCATGTTCTTCAAGTTCAAGATTAACTTTAGCAGCAGCACGAACAAGTGCAGCTCCTCCACCGATAACTATACCCTCTTCTACAGCCGCTTTTGTTGCACTTAGTGCATCATCAACTCTGTCTTTTCTCTCTTTCATTTCAGTCTCTGTAGCAGCACCAACTTTTATAACCGCTACACCACCTGAAAGTTTTGCAAGACGTTCTTGAAGTTTTTCTTTATCGTACTCACTAGATGTAGCATCTATTTGAGTACGAATCTCAGAAATTCTTTGTTTAACTTGTGCCTCATCACCCGCACCGTTTACTATAACTGTGTTGTCTTTATCGATTACAACACGTGCAGCTTCACCTAACATCTGAATATTTGCACCCTCTAAAGTATGTCCTGTTTCTTCACTAATTACCACACCTTGAGTAAGGATAGCAATATCTTGTAACATAGCTTTACGTCTGTCACCAAAACCAGGAGCTTTAACAGCTGAAATATTTAATACACCTCGAAGTTTATTTACAACTAGAGTTGAAAGTGCTTCACCCTCTACATCTTCTGCAATAATTAAAAGTGGACGGTTAGTTTTTTGAACTTGTTCTAGTACCGGAAGTAAGTCTTTTAGCGAGTTAATTTTACTATCTACTAAAAGAATGTACGGGTTTTCTATCTCAGCAATCATTTTTTCAGTATTTGTAATGAAATACGGACTTAAATAACCACGATCAAACTGCATACCTTCAACAACATCTAACTCATCAGCTATACCTTTAGCCTCTTCAACGGTTATAACACCGTCTTGACCGACTTTTTCCATAGCTTCAGCTATCATATCACCAATCTCTTTATCAGAGTTTGCAGAGATAGTAGCAACTTGTGCTATTTCACTTTTATCTTTTATAGCTTTAGACGAAGCTTTTAAGTTAGCTAAAATAGCCTCACATGCTTTATCCATACCACGCTTAACTTCAACAGGGTTAGCACCGGCTGTGATATTTCTAAGACCTTCACTAAAAATAGCATTTGCTAAAACGGTAGCTGTAGTAGTACCGTCCCCTGCTTCATCAGCAGTGTTAGAAGCCACTTCTTTTACAAGTTGAGCACCCATATCTTCTAGTTTATCGCTTAATTCTATTTCACGAGCAACCGATACACCGTCTTTAGTAATTATTGGGCTACCATAACTTTTTTGAATTAAAACATTACGACCGCGTGGACCCATAGTAACTTTTACAGCATCACATAGTTGTGCTACACCACGTGCAAGTTGATTTCTTGCATCATCAGAAAAAATAATCTCTTTTGCCATCTTTAAATTCCTTAACCTATAATTCCAAAAATATCTTCAACATCTATAACTAAGTACTTTTCACCTTCAAGTGAAACCTCATTACCAGAAAACTTACCAAATAGAACTTTATTTCCATTTTTTAGTTCACTTACTTCACTGCTTATGGCTACTACTTCACCTTGAGACGGTTTTTCAGCAGCATTATCCGGAATAATTATTCCTGAAGCAGTTGTATTTGCCTCTTCTAATCTTTTTACTAATACTCTCTTACCTAATGGTGTAAAATTCATTTTAACTCCTTATAAACAGTCTAAATTAATATGCGAATATTACTAAAAATTGGTAACAAAGTCAACATCTTTAGTCTATTTAACTCAACTTTAATATACACAATTAACTAAAGTTTATTTAGCTCTGAATTTTACTAAGAAAATTTTATAACGAAAGCTTTTTTAAAGTTTTTAAGTAGTATAATTCCACCCTCTTAAACGGATGTCAAGGTAGCTCAGCTGGTTAGAGCGCTGGTCTCATAAGCCGGAGGTCGAGAGTTCAAGTCTCTCTCTTGACACCATCCATAAAAAAATCCCTGAATTAAAATAAATATATTAATCATTATGCAATACATAGACTATTTCTTTAAAATATATATAAATTAAGAAACTAATTTATATATTTTAGATATATATGATAAAATATTCAAATGAATTCAAAAATATTATTTATAAAGTTTTTATTATTTCTATACATGAGTATATCTGTTGCATTTGCAGAAACTAATTATTTAGAAAAAGTTTCTTTACAACTAAATGCCGAGAGTACTTTTGAATTTGCTGGCTATTATATTGCTTTAGAAAACGGCTATTACGAAGAAGCCGGATTAAATGTAGAAATAATTTCTAGGGACTTCAATAAAAACAATGTTGAACAAGTTATAAACGGCGAAGTGACATATAGTATCACTGATTCAAATATTTTACTTTACCGTGCAAAAGGAAGCCCTATACAAATCATGGCTTCAATATTTCAACATTCTCCCCTTGTACTTATATCAAGAGAAGAAACTATGATTTACAGTCCATTAGAGATGAATAATAGAGTTATATCATATCCAAAAGACATTGATAATGCAGCTGTTACTGTCTTACTAAGTTCATCTGGACTTAATTTATCAGATTATACATATGTAACTTTTAAAAATGACTATAAAAAGTTCTCAGAGGGTAAGGTAGATGTCGTATCAGGCCGTTCAGGTCGTATTATTTTTGATTTGTTGGATGAAAACATTGGATTTAATATAATCAACCCTGTAAATTATGGTGTTGATTTATATGATGGAATACTCTTTAGCACAGAAGATGAATTAAAAAATAACCCTGAACGTTCAAAGAAATTTTTAGCAGCATCTATAAGAGGATGGCATTATGCTATGGATCACAAAGAAGAAACTGCAAAAATATTAATAAATAAATACAAAAGTAAGTCAAGTTTTGATGCACTGCTCTATGAAGCTAATCTATATGAAAAGCTAATGGTTAGAAAGTTAGTTGATATTGGTTACACTAATCCAGATAGATTTTACAAAGTTTCACAATCTTACGAAAAAATGGCTAAAGCTAGTAAAAAAAAGTTAGACAATGCTCTAAAAAATTTAGTTTGGGACCCTTATAGCAATACAACAGAGTATGAAAAGTATTTAAATATACTTTTTATATTTGTAATAATAGTAATAATTATAATTTTTTCACTCGTTTTATTTAGTAGAAAATTGAAAAATACGGTAGATTTAAGAACAAAAGAAATAAATGAAAAAAACAATATATTAAAAGAAGTTCAAAGAATAGCGCATTTGGGTTCATGGAACTATGATGCTAAGAATCAAACACTTGATTGGAGTGATGAAGTATATAGAATACTTGGTTTTCAACCACAATCTTTTACCCCAAAAATAGAGTTTTATATATCTTATATCCATCCAGATGATGTAGAAACATTCAAAAAAACATATGATGAAAATTTAAAACAAAAACGTCAATATAATATTCAGTACAAGATTTTAAGAGATGATTACACAATTAGATATATAAAAGAAAATGCAATTCATGACTATGATAAAAATGGCAATTATATTAAAAGTATAGGAACTATTTATGATATTACAAAGAGTATTGTTCATGAAAAAGAGTTAGAAGAACAAACTAGAAAAGCGATGGAATCCAATGTAGCAAAATCTGAATTTTTAGCTAATATGAGCCACGAAATTAGAACTCCTTTAAATTCTATAATGGGGTTTATAGATTTAATAAAAGAAAAAGAAAAAGATGAAGAAAACATCAAATATTTAAATGTTATAAATAGTGCGAGCAATGATTTACTAAGTATTATAAATGATATTTTAGACTTTAGTAAAATAGAAAGTGGAAGTATCCACATAGAACATATAAATTTTAACCCAAATGAAGAATTTTTAATTACTAAAAAACTATTTGAAGCAAGAGCTGACGAAAAAAACATAGTTTTATACTTAAATATATCTCAGTTGCCTAAAGTATTAAAAGGTGATGTATTAAGAATTAAACAGGTCCTAAATAATCTCTTAGGAAATGCAATCAAGTTTACACCTCAAGGAAAAAATGTTTTCGTAAATATTAAATATGAAAAAGAGAGTCTGCATATAAGTGTAAAAGATGAAGGAATAGGTATTTCAAAAGAGTACCAAAAAAGAATCTTTGAACCATTTTCTCAAGAAGATAACTCTACTACAAGAAAATACGGTGGAACAGGACTAGGTTTATCAATATCGTATGACCTTATTGATATGATGGGAGGCGAACTTAAAGTAGATAGTGAACCCGGTAAAGGTAGCAATTTTTATTTTTCTATTCCTCTTGAAAAAAGTGATGATAAAAAACATGAAGAAGTAAAAGAACATGAGATAAAGAAAGAATTAAAAGGTGATATCCTACTAGTTGAAGACAACCCTGCTAATCAAATGTTTATGAAAGTTATATTTAAAAAATCAAAGATAAATTATGATATAGCAGCTGATGGATTAGAAGCTATAGAAAAATTTAAAAACAACAAATACGATGTAATTTTAATGGATGAGAATATGCCAAATATGGGTGGTATAGAAGCAACTTCCAAAATATTAGAAATAGAAGAGCAAAAACAATTATTACATACACCTATAATTGCTCTTACTGCAAATGCACTTAAAGGTGATAAAGAAAAGTTCTTATCCGCAGGAATGGATGAATATTTAACAAAACCAATAGATAAGAACAAGCTGTTACGAATTTTAGGCAAATACCTTGCTTAAATGTGACAAATAGTAAAAACTATATTAACTATTTGCAAGAACATATAAGTTATTATATAATTAATAATATTTAGGCAATAGGAAATTTTATGCAATATGCAAACACTTATAGTAAATTGGCAGAGTTTGCTAGAAAAGTTTTAGAGATAGTATGACTCGCAATATGAGTGTATCAGGATCTTTTTATCCAGATACAAAAAAAGAGACTTTAAGATACTTTGAACATTTCTCATCTTTAATACAAGAGATATCACTACCCTCTTCAAAAATCATAATAGTTCCACATGCAGGTTATATATATTCAGGGTTTACGGCAAATATAGCATATAATGTTCTTAAAAATAGCTCTATAAAAAACTTTTTAGTTATAGGTCCCTCTCATAGAATTGCTTTTGATGGAAGTAGCGTATGTGATTTTAATAGCTACGATACACCTTTTGGAAAAATTCAAAGTGATAAAAATACAATCGAGGAGCTAAAATCAAAACTTAATATAAATTCATATCTACAAGCTCATCATGAACATTCCACAGAGGTACAATTTCCTTTTATCAAACATTACATACCAGATGCAAAAATAATTGAATTGGTTTATTCTAAAGAAGATCCTAAAGAATTATCTAAAATAATAAAATATATATATGAAAAAAAAGATTGGGGGATAATTATATCAACTGATTTAAGCCATTTTTATAAACTCTCAGATGCAAATTCTCTAGATAATATTTGTATAGATGCTATAAAAAACTTAAACATAGATTTACTACATAAAGGTTGTGAAGCTTGTGGTATTATAGGTGTTGAAGCAATGTTATTAACTGCTAAAGAATTAAATTTAAAATCTGAAATACTTGACTATAGAACAAGTGCAGATGTGAGTGGAGATAACTCTAACGTTGTGGGATATCTTAGTGCCTACTTTAAATAAATACTTTAAAATATATCTTTAGGTTCGTCAATATAATAACCTTGTGAGTAATCTATCCCTATCTCATTAATAATATCAAATATCTCTTTACTTGAAACAAATTCGGCAACTGTTTTAACACCGATTTTAGTAGCAAAACTTTGAATAGTTTCTACAACATGTCTATTAAAACTATTCTCATGAATATTTTTAATTAAACTACCGTCTATTTTGATTATATCAGGCTGAAAATCAATTAATCTTTCAAAGTTTGAATATCCTGCTCCAAAATCATCTATGGCTATTTGCACACCAAATTTTTTTATCTCTCCTATAAAACCTGTAACTATATTTGAGTCATTAAACAACTCATCTTCTAGAAGTTCAAATACAATTCTATGTGCATAATCTTTATTTGATTTTAAAAACTTAATAATCTGAGAGTACACTTGCTTATCTTCAATATCTAAAGCAGATAAGTTAATGGAAATATCTTTTGTTGTCCCTTCTAAAGCTTTAAAACTATTGTTTAAAACACATTTGGTAATACTTGTATAATACCTACCTTTTTTAGCAATATCCAAAAAGAAAAATGGAGATATTATATTTGAGGCTTCGTCTATTATTCTTACTAAAGACTCATACTTTTCTATCTCTTTTGTCCTATTATTAAAAAGTGGCTGATAATAAGATACTACCTTATTTTTATCTAATGCATTTTTAATAGTTTTAATCATTTTAATATTTTTAGCTGCTTCTTTATGAACATGTTCAACTATTTCGTTTGAGAAAATAATGTTTGACTTACCTTTCATAACATGACTTAAACCTATTCTTGAATACTCAAATAGTTGTTTTGTATTGTATGCAAAACTTATATCAATATTTATTTCATATTCATAATCATCAAGTAATATTTGAACATCTCTTACATTATTTTGAAATTCTGTACATGTTGCATATACCTCACTTAATATAATTTTTATATCTTTTTTATCATTTAAAAGTGCAAACTCACCATCTGAAGTATGGTATAAAATAGCTTCTTTACAATTTTCAGGGGTGAGTGTGTGAACCATTTTGGCAAATTCTTGCTCTATCTTGTCTACTACTTCTTCTGAATAAAATTCTTCAAGGACTTCATAATCTTTTATTTTAAAAAGTACCAATATTGGATTTTCACATAATTTTATATCATCCATAAGCGCAGATTTATTTGGAAGGTTTGTTGAATGATTTTTGGAAGATAGGATATATTGTTTATTTATTTTTGATAGATTTGCATATGACTTACACCTTGCTATTAACTCATGTTTATCAAATGGTTTTGAAATAAAGTCATTAACTCCATAATTAAGTGCTTTAATTTTATCATCTTTTTCACTTAATGCAGTAATCATAAGAATAGGTGTTCTCTTAAATTCTTCAAGAGATCTAATCGCCTTTGTAGCTTCATAACCATCCATAATAGGCATCATACCATCCATTAAAATAACATCAGGCATCAACTCTATACTTTTTTTTAAAGCTTCTCTTCCATCTGAAGCTTCATAAAGGTAGTAACCCTCTTTTTTCAATGCGATTTTAATTGCTAATCTATTATCGATTAAATCATCTACTATTAAAATACTTAGCTTATCTTCCACTTATCACATTCCTCCTATTTTTTATTAAATATTGTATTTAAATGTTATTATACTCTTATTGCTTCTATTAATTCCTTTAGCTTCTTGTACTCTTGTATGTAATCGATATTATTGTTACTTCTAGCATTATTTTCTATATATCTTGCAAGTTCTGAAACTTTATCCAGTTTGATATTAGAAGCACTACCCTTTATAGCATGAGATGAAGCAAACATGGATTCCAAATTATTTTCTTCAATAGCTTTTTTTAATTCTGCTAGACTATCTTGTGCAGTATCTAAAAAAACTTCAAGTAGCATCTCAACATCCTCTAAATCAAAATCTAACTCTTTAGCTATTTTTTCTAAATCCAGATTATAACTCATTCTCTTCTCCCATATAATAAAACCGACACTAAATAGTTAATAATAAAAATTCTCTTTTATTATTATAGTGAAAAATCTTTACATACCCTTGAAAAAATCTCATCAAGTCCTGCTTTTATTCTAATTTGCTTTTTTAAATAAGGGTGAAAAAGCTTTAGTTCACTTGCATGTAAAAGCATTCTATGACAGTCAAACTCTGCACGTATAAGCTTGTTATGCTCACCTCTTCCATATTTTGTATCCCCCAAAAGATGATGTGATATGTGTTTCATATGACGACGAATTTGATGTTTTCTTCCCGTTTTTGGTTTTAACTCTACTAAGGAATAGCGTACCTTATCGTAACGTCCAACTGCAAAATCAAGTTCTGCTTTTGCCAAGGTTTTATAAAAAGTTACTGCTTCTTGTGCTTCTTTATCTATACGAGAATCTTTATCTGCAATCTTATCAAGCTTCTCTTTAAGTGGATAATCTATCACTCCTTCATTATCCGTATAACCACGCACAACTGCCAGGTAGGTTTTCTCTATGCTATGATTTTTAAACTGCTCAGATGCAAGATTTGCACTCTCTTTATCAAGTGCGAAAAACAAAACTCCTGAAGTTGGTTTATCTAGTCTGTGAAGGGGGTATACATATTGTCCTATCTGATCTCGCAGCATCTGAATAGCAAAACGGGTTTCATGTCTATCTATAGGCGACCTATGCACTAATAAACCACTTGGTTTATTAATAGCTATATAGTACTTATCTCTATATAAAATCTCTAACAAATATTAGCCACGTTTCGTTACACGTCTGTGTTTATTTGTAGTTTTTTTATAGTGTTTTTTACGAGGTTTTTTATCCTCTTTCTTATGCTCACTCTTTAGTTTAGTCTCTTCAATATCTTTACGTCTTATAGTCGGGTCTGGTTCAAAACCCTCAACTGTCTCTTTTGGAATTTTTTGTCCTATAAGACGCTCTATATCTTTTATATCATACTTATCATAGATATCTAAAAGTGTTATAGCTTCACCGTCACGACCTGCACGACCTGTACGCCCTACTCTATGTACATAGTCTTCGGGGATACTTGGCAGTTCATAGTTAATAACATAAGGCAGTTCTTCTATATCAAGTCCTCTAGATGCTATATCTGTAGCTACCAATACTTTTATTGTTTCATCTTTAAACTGGTTTAGTGTTTTAAGACGTTTTGCCTGAGTCTTATCTCCATGTATTACATCAGCTTTTAAACCGTCTTTTTTTAATTCTTCAACAAGTTCATCTGCACTTTTCTTTGTTTTTGTAAATACTAAAACTTGTCTAAAATTACGTGAACCAATCAGGTAAGCACAAAGCGCTGCTTTTTTATCTTCATCTACCATATATGCTACTTGATTAATAGTATCTACAGTTGAATTTTTCTTTGCTGATTCTACAAACTGCGGTTTTGTAAGTATAAGTTTTGAGAGTTTTCTAACTTTATCACTGTATGTAGCTGAAAAAAGCAAAGTTTGGTGTCTTTTTGGAAGTAGCGGATGGGTCTTTCTAATCTCTTTGACAAAACCCATATCAAGCATTCTGTCTGCTTCATCAAGTACAAATATCTCGACATTGTCAAGTTTAAGACCTTTGTCCACATGTTCTATCAAACGCCCTGGAGTAGCTATAACAATATCTACACCTTTTTTTAATATGCGTTGTTGTGATTCTATATCTTTACCACCGACTAAAACAGCAATATTTAGTTTCATATTTTTTGCATAGTTGTTTAAGTCTTCATGTATTTGAATACTTAACTCTCGAGTAGGAGATAAAATCACACCTCGAAGGACTCTGTCCTCATCTGCACTGGTTGCACGAAGTCTTTGAAGCATAGGTAAGCCAAACGCAGCTGTTTTTCCCGTCCCTGTCTGAGCAGTTGCAAAAACATCCTCTTTCGCTAAAATAAGCGGAATAGCTCTTGTTTGTATTGTTGTAGGGTTTTTATAACCTAACTCTTTTATAGCTGAGAGTAAAGGCTTCATAACACCTAGTTTTTCAAATGACATATAATTTCTCTTTTCTTTTATACTTAATAAAATTTATATGAAATTTTAGCATATTAAAGATATAATCTTCCAAAATATATATATAAGAAAATCACAAACTTTACACAAAGCAAGTCAGATGGTCAGAAAAAATTTAAAAAAAATATCTAAAAGCGAAAAAATAAAAGAATTTATAAAAAAATATAAAGTACCTCATGAATATCTCTCAACTAATAGGAAGATGGTGTCTCGCGGTGTAACTTTAGGTATTTTTATAGCTTTTATACCTATGCCTATGCAAATGGCAGCCGTTTTAGCCTTTATGCCTTTTTTCAAATTTAACGTCCCGCTCGGACTTGCTATGTGTTGGCTCTCAAACCCTTTTACAATGCCACCTATGTACTATATGGAATACCTGACAGGAAGTTTTTTTCTAGGGATAAAACCAGAACCTGTTGAGATGACCTTAGAGTGGTTTACAAACAATATGGACAATATATTTATCCCCTTGTATACTGGGACTCTTTTTTACTCCGTTGTTGGTTCTTCACTTGCTTTTTGGATAGTAAATCACTTTTGGAAAAGTTCTGTTCATAGAGATAGAAAACTTCATAGAGACGAGAGAAAAGAACAATAATAAAACTAAAACCAGTAACGCGGATAATGTCTTTTTGGATTGTTTGATAGATTGTTAATTACAAGTGCTATGAGAAACATCACAAAAGAGTTTAACAGTATTGGCATAAAAGCAAAAAGATAACCAAGCTGATGCGTTTGTTCACTCCCAACAATTGCAACTAGTGCCGTTGCCCCACCTGGAGGATGAAGTGTACGTGTAAAGTGCATCACTACAATCGATACAGAAACGGCAATTGCACTCAAAATCTCTATATCAAAATGTAAAAATTTATAAATTGTAATACCCACAAGTGCCGACATAACATGACCGCCCAAAAAGTTTCTCGGTTGGGAGAAATCCGCCTGAGGTGCGGCAAATATTAAAACAGCAGATGCACCGAATGAACCAACTAAAAATAGAGTATCGTTAGCATTAAGATGTATTTTTTCATTTAAAATAGAAATCGTATATATACCTAAAAAAGCACCCAGCCACGACCATAAAATCTTAGAAAATTGTTTTCTTGGAGGAGCTTTTTCAAAGCCTTTCATTTTTAACATATAGTTTTTTAACTTATATGAAATACTCAATTTTAGAGCCTGCTTTTTTTATAAAAATATCCCCAAGATATTGCACCGACAAGAACCATACCAAGGCTCATAACTTGACCTTGAGTAACAAAATTACAACATAAATAGCCTATTTGAGCATCCGGAGCACGCCAAATCTCGGCAATAGCACGGAATACTCCGTAACTCATCCCGTAAATAAGTATTAACTCACCTGAGAACTTTTGATATTTTTTATATCCATAAACAACTATAAAGACCAGTATTCCTTCTAAGAAGGCTTCATATAGTTGTGATGGATGACGAAGCACTCCATCAACATAAATACCCCAGCTTACATCTGTTTCTCTTCCAATTAGCTCTTTGTTTAAAAAGTTTCCGATACGACCGAATGTAAAAGCAAGAGGGACTGATATTGCTACCAAATCCATTATTTTTCCAAATGGAGATTTGTACTTTTTGGTAAAAAGATACGAACCTATAAAAAACCCTATAATAGCACCGTGATAACTCATACCGCGAATACCTACAAAATCTCCGTTTGCATCAAAAGGGTTAAATATCTGCCATGGATGCGTTAAATAGTAAGATGTATGGGAATCATAAAAAAGAATAAATCCAAGTCTAGCACCAAGGATTATACCTATTTCGATATATACAAAATAGATATCCAGATGCCCTTCTTTAAATTCTAAATTATCTCTTTTTATAAAGTATTTTCCGATGTATAAAGCAGTAACTAAAGCCAAAACATACATCATCCCATACCAATGTATAGGGAAAGAAAAAACATGAAATGCTATTGGATCGAAGTTGTCATATACATGATTCCAACTACTATTTGGCATTATTTTCTCAAAGCCTCGGCAATAAGTTCTATAGGGTTTTTAAACAC
>JAPHSI010000078.1 GCA_026193155.1 Sulfurimonadaceae bacterium
AGTTTTAGGAGGGGATGGTTCATTTCGCGGACTTCATCAATTTTATAAAGATTTTGGCGTAAAGTTTTGCGGTATTCCTTCTACCATAGATAATGATATAAACGGTACTGAATATTGTCTTGGAGTCGATACAGCATTAAATATTATAAAAGTAGCCATCGATTCTGTTCGTGATACAGCTTCAAGTTTTAAACGAGCATTTGTAATTGAAACTATGGGAAGGGATTGCGGTTATTTGGCTTTAATTACTGCACTTACAAGTGGAGCTGAGATGTGCTTAATCCCTGAAGTTGAATATGATTTAAAAAGTTATGAGAAAAAGTTTAAAAAAGAGATAGAAGATGGAAGAACTTATTTTTTAGCAATAGTTGCAGAGGGTATAAAACAAGACTCGCAAGAAATTGCCAAATGGTTTGAAGAGACAATAGGTATAGAAGCAAGAGTAAATGTACTAGGACATATGCAACGTGGCGGAAACCCTAGCATCTACGATAGGTTAATGGCTTATAAGTTTGTAAATTATGCAGTAGATGCTCTGATGAAAAATCAAAATGAAAGTGTAGTGTGCTACACGAAAAAAGGTTTTGAATATAAAGGTATAGATGAAGTTACAAAAACTTATAAACTAGATACAGACCTACTAAAGAGTTTATAGTTAAAAACAGTACTTAGATATATCTTCAGGTTTTCCAACATAAAAACCTTGAGCATAATCTACTTTTAATTTTTTTACAGTATCCAATATCTCTTTTGAAGATACAAATTCTGCAATCGTTTTAACGTTTATCTTTTGTGCCAAACCTACTATGGTCTCAACCATGATTTGAGACTGTTTATCCCTGTCAATATTTGATATAAGAGATGCATCTATCTTGATGTAATCAATAGGAAGGTTTAGTATATGGGTAAAGTTTGAATAACCGCTCCCAAAATCGTCAAGTGCTATCTTTATACCGTAAGAGCGTATTTTACGGCAAAAATTATATACAATATCATAATCCTTAAACTCTTCAGTTTCTAATATCTCTATAGTTAAAAGATTGTTATAGTTAAAGTTATCAAGCATCTCATAAATATTTTCTACCGTTCTTTCATTTTCAATATCCACTACCGATATATTTATAGAACAAGGTATTTTATATTTTTTGATAGTAGCAAGTGTATTTTGAAAAACTTTTCTGGTAAGTTTATAATATACCTTGTTTTGCTTCGCAACATCTATAAAAGTGTGAGGGGTAATAATTTCCTCTCCTCTTTTAATTCTAACAAGTGACTCATATTTTAACTCTAATGATGAATCTTGAATAGGTGAAATCGGTTGAAAATATGAGATAATTCCATCATTTTTAAATGCTTCCATAAGCAGGTTTTTACACTCTATATCATCTTTGTGTCTTTGTTCTATCTCCTTAGATTCACTAAATACAGACAGATGTTGATTACGATGTTTTGCATCTTTGAGTGCCATATCAGCAAAAGCCAACATTTTTTTACCACCGTTAAATGTTATACCTGCACTCATAACAAAACTATGCCTGTGCTCAACGATTTCAAAAACATTCTTTTTATATATATTTAAAAAGTGATTTATACTATGTAAAAATCTGTCTTTATCGACACTTATATTCTTTTGAACAGCTATAGCAAACTCATCACCACTTATATGGTAAATTTTAGCCCCTTCAATATCAATGAATTTCTCAATAAAATCTGCACTCTCCTGCAAAGCAAAATTACCCATCTCTTCACCGTATACATCATTGAATTTTTGGAACTTATCTATATTTAAAAGTGCTACCATGGAAAAATCATATATTTGAAAATCTTCTAAGAGTTTATTTCTGTTTGGCAACCCACTTAAAAAATGGGTATAAACTTTTTGATATAACTCATTTGTTTTTTTTGTTATCTCGTTTTCTAAATTTTCATTATATTTTAAAAGTTGTTCTTGTAGATTTTTTTGTTTCTCCTCAGCTTCAGAAGATCTTTTTAACTCTTTTGAAAGATTGTTTTGTAAAGAGTTTAATTTCAAAATAGAAAATATTACTATTATAAGGGTAATTAAAGATGAAGTAATTACCATCATTTGACTTAAAGAATTTGATTCTCTTAGTTCAACTATTGTATTTTTCATAACTGAACCTATAGTTATTTCAACTTCAGTTACATCTTCGGCAAAACCTTTAGTTACCTCATTGTATCCTATAATAGCATCTTCTAAATCTTCTTTATACGTGCTATTTAAAGATTCTATTACACTTAATTCAACACTTTTATATGAGATAAGACGTTTTTTTAATACAAGTAATTTATCTTGCAAAAGATTCTTTAATCTTAAATCAAATTTTATTATCTCATATATATCATCTACTATAGTTTCTAAATGCTCGTGATTCTTTTGAGGAGTTTTGCCAAGTAGTATACTTTGTAGCACATTTGATTGTTTTTCTTCTATATTTAGATTCAATCTTTGAATATTTTTTGAAAGAGTTAAGTACTTATTTTCAATTTCTGAGATTATCTCTGTATTTGAGCTAATATTTTTTACAGAATAAGCGAGTGACACAAATAGGAGTATAAAACTGCTTATCAACAGTAGATATATTTTACTTTTTAACTCTAACACTAAAACTCAGCTTTTATAGACAGATATGATACTTTTTGAGTTGCGTCTTTTTTAGCAGGTTTACCAAAGTGCCATCCGCTACCCGTATAGTCTTCGTTTGTATACATAAACCCTAGTTTTGCAAATATATCTTTATGAAATTTGTAAATGCCGTATATCTCACTTACATTTCCTCTGGTTGCTAGTTTATTGTACATATCTTCTGCACCTTGAGTTGCAGAGAACCAATACTTACTCCCTTGATTATACTCTGCACCAAAGTTAAAACTATCATTTATGTTATATTTCATACCAACATAAAAAGAATAACCGTCTTTTTTTAACATTGTTCCTTTGGCATACTCAGCCTCTGAGAATCCTATAGTACCGTTAATTGTAGTACCATTAGGATTAACTATTTGATAATCATCAATTTTTCCGTTAGCATCCGGATTAGAAATAGCCGTATGAATAAAAAATGTCAACTTCTCATCTGCTAAATCTCGAATATCCAAGCCTAAACCATAGGTAAATATGTCACCCAGTACATTCGCATCATCAGCATTTACATCAGGACCCAAATACGGATGGGCTTTAAAATCACCCAAGTAATTTACACCAAAAGAAAGCAAACTCTCTCCACTAAATAGCTTAAATTTGGTATCATAATATGCACCTAGAATATTTGCATTATCTATATTTTCACGATTACACTGATAAGGGTAAACAGTAGAGTTTAAAGTGTATGCTTTAGCGGCTATAACTCTAAAAAAATTATCGCTTCCCAACTTTTGAGTACCTATTAAACCATACGTATTCATGTCAAATACAAGTGCAGGGAACATAGATTTTCTCTCATTGTTTAGCGCAAAGTTCATAGGAGTTCCACCCGTGGTCGGCAAAACACCAAAACTAAATGTAAAAGCATAGTCTGAGCCGATATTTGGCGTATAATCAACATAAGCGCGATCTAAGTCAAAACCGCTTGAGGATGAAACAGACTTAATATCACGAGACAATATACATAATCTTTGATTGGATTGTGAAGACATCGAGAATATAAATCTACCATTAAATTTTGTATATTTATCTATATTTCCAAATAGGTTCAATTTGAACTTTACAGATACAGCTGGGTCAAAATCTTTTGTAAATTCATCTCTTCTTTGTTTTAATACACCATCGTATAAAGCTTGTGTATCTTCACCCTCAATCTTACCAAGTTTATAGTCCATTTTATCCATACGAACTTCAAGTTCGGGTAAAAAGTCTAGTTTATCTAACAAACTTTGCGTCTCACTGGCTTCAATTATAGGGATATACTCATCTAAATCAGCTTTATTGTTATCAGTTTTATTTTTTAACTCTTTTATTTGAAGTTCTAACTCTTCAAGTTTTTTTTCCAATGCACTGTCTGCATAAGTAAAAACCACTAAAATAATACTTATAAATATCTTTTTAATCATTCTACAATCCCGGAACAACAGGCTGTTTTGAATCTGCAGCATGCTTTATAAGATAATCTTTTAATTCATCAAGTTCATTAATATTTAGCTTATCGAGGTTGTATCGCTTTAATCTTCTTTCACTAGAAAAGATTCTCTCCCATTGGATAGAAGCTTTTGTTCCAGCATACAGATTTAAGTTTTTTGCCAAATACGATATAGAGTCATTTGCATATAAACTTTCAGATAGTAAAAATAATATAATATAGTTAAAAATAATTTCTTTTCTCATATTAACAATATACTACAAAATAATTATTAAATAGCCGCTTAAAAGAGCTTCGTTCAAAGGCATAAGTTACTTATATTCAAATTTCTTTGACAAGTATATAACATTCTCAATATAATTGCGGCATGAATTTATTAGACAAAACAATGACCCATCAAAGACCAATCGCTATAAGTGTTTTGGCTATATTTATGCTTCTTGGATTTTTTATGAGTTTAAGAAGCCTTGCTGAAGCTACCGAGAGTTCAAATGTTATAGTGTGGTATTACTATTTTTCAATTATTATCACCCTACTCTCTTTAGCAACTGCTATAGGTTTACTGTTGATGAAAAAACTAGCAGTTTATCTATACATAACTTACATACCGATTTCACTTTATACACAGTATTACGTTAGTGGAGTTTTTAATATTTACGGGGCAATTTTTGCTATATTTTTTATAGCTATAATGTTGAAGTATATAAAAAAGATGGATTAAGAGGACTAAAGGTCTCTCTCAATCACTTTTTTAAATGTATTGAAGTAGTTATCTTTTAAAGCATCTATACTCATAGACACATCGTTTATACGAACTGTATCTCCACCAACTGTTCCTACTTTCTCACAAGCCATAGCGTCATCAAGCATAGCTTCAAAAGCTTCACAATTCTCAGGTTTTACTTCTATAATAGCGCGACTCATAGACTCGGCGAAAATATCACGCTCATCTTCTACGCTCATTTCAACATCACAACCCATTCCTGAAGTTGCGCACATTTTAGCTAACGCTATAGCTACACCACCGCTAGATGCATCTTTAGCACACTCTAGCAAATGTTTTTTATTTGCATCTATTACAAGTTCCCAAAGTGCAAGCTCTTTTTCATAGTCAATCTCAGGTAATGTACCGGCAACTGTTCCGCAAATCTCTTTCATATAAAGTGATCCACCGAACTCTGACTTGCTTTTACCAACTAGATAAAGTGCATTACCTTCGCCTTGGAAGCTTGACATAAGTACGTTATTTTGATCATCATTAACACCGACAGTCGCAATTGAAGGAGTTGGGAATACAGAAACACCGTTTGTTTCATTATAAAGTGATACATTTCCACCGATAACAGGGGTAGAAAGCTCAGAACAAGCTTCTTTAATACCCTCACAAGCTTGACCAAACTGCCACATAACTTCTGGATTCTCAGGGTTACCGAAGTTAAGACAATCTGTAATAGCAAGTGGTCTTGCACCACTCATAGCTACATTACGTCCAGCTTCTATAGTAGCTGCCGCTCCACCACCTTTAGGGTCAATGTAGCAGTAACGTACATTACAGTCAGAACTCATAGCAAGGGCTTTGCCGTTTTCTTTAACACGGATAACAGATGCATCAAGCATACCACCCTTTTTTACAGTGTTCGTTTGTACCATAGAATCATACTGGTCATATATCCATGATTTATCTACAACTTCCATAGATTTAGTTAGACGCTCAAATGCATCTTGGTTAGAAACTTTATCAAAATCATCAATACTAACTCCTGCAATTTCGTCTAAATAAGCAGGTTTAGACATTGGGCGATTAAGCACCGGTGCTTCTTCACTAACCGGATCAACAGGAACGTCAGCCACTTTTTCACCGTGCCAGAAAAGTTCCATATTTCCCGTATCTGTTACTTCACCGATAGTAGCAGCGTCAAGATCCCATTTTTCAAAAATATCTATAACTTTTTGCTCACTACCTTTTTTAACACATACAAGCATACGCTCTTGAGATTCACTTAGCATAAAGTCATATGGAACCATCCCGTCTTCACGAGCAGGAACCTTATCTAGATGCATAATCATACCACTACCACTACGTCCGGCCATCTCAAAAGATGAAGATGTAAGACCTGCAGCACCCATATCTTGAATACCTACAACATAGTCAGTCTTAAATAGTTCTAAACAAGCTTCAAGTAAAAGTTTTTCAGTGAACG
>JAPHSI010000076.1 GCA_026193155.1 Sulfurimonadaceae bacterium
CTTAAACGTTTTAGTGCGATAAACAAGGCTATTACATCTTCGGCTTTTTGAAATCTGTAATAATGGTTTTTTAAAGCTTCTTTTATCTCACTTTCATTTCTTTTAAGAAGTGAAAAATCTAATGAATCCAAAAATTTTACAATCTGCTTTACATTTCCATATGCAAATAGTGCACAGATAAGCGATATCGTTGGATCTTTATATCTGTATGCTACAAATATCGGGTCTAGTTTATCTTCTGAAACCTCACCTATTTGGTTTCTTTTTAAAACCTCTGCATCTAGACGTTTTTTAATGGAGTTGATAGAGTTTTTTTCGCTCACTTGAACCTGCTATATTTAACTGTTTTCTATATTTTGCGATAGTACGTCTAACCATTTTAACTTTGAACTTATCTTGAATCATCTCTAAAAGCTTCATATCACTTAGAGGTTTAGCATGACTCTCTTCTTTTACTAATCCAACTAAATAGTCTTTTATTGCCGCATTTGATACATCATCATCTATTGCTGTAGTAAAAAACTCCTTCATAGCTAGTATTCCTCTATCACATGCTATATATTTATTTGCAATTGCACGAGATATCGTAGAAGGGTTGTGTCCAAATTCATCCGCAAGAGTTTTAAGAGTAAGTGGCATAATCTGTCCCCCTGTAAAAAACTCATATTGATACTCAACTATCATAAGTCCAACTTTGTAGAGAGTAGCTTTACGCATATCAAGTGCATCTACAAGAGATTTTGCCTCTTTTATCTTTTGAGATACGAATTCGTGTTCAACTGCATATTCTGTATCTATTTTTATTGTTGGATAATATGAATCATTCAACTTGACTTCAATATTTTCGTTTTCATCAAAATATATCATTAAATCAGGAATAATTTGTTCTGAATCTTCTTGGTATTCAATCGAAGGTGGATTTTTAAATGTACCTAGCACACGCATAACTTCAGTAAAGTTTTCTTCATCAGAAAAACTATAAATATTTTGTAAATCTTCTATAACTTTACAAGCTAATGAATAAGCTTCATCATGTATATCTGAAGCATCTAGCTGAAACATAAAACTCTCAGATAAATTTTTTGCCCCAATACCTACAGGTTCTACATGTGCAAATCTAAGACGGATTTTCTCAAATTCGTCAATGGATATATTTTCATCTTCACAAAATGCTTCACTATCACCTTCATAATAACCATTTTCATCTAAGTTTGCTACAACATATGTAGCAATACTTTCAGATATAGGTGTAGGAAAAAGAGGGGCACTTAACTGCTCATCCAAAACATCATGTAAAGATCTAGTTTGAACTGTAAGTGCTTCAATCTGTTCTGTTCTGGAATTACTTACAGCCCTATTGATTATTTTTTTTGGAATCTTTTTTTCATATTCTTCTTCAAATCCTGATTGAACTTCTACTACCGGATTTGATTCTATAAAAGGCTCCATAGCTTCACCCAGGTCGCTCAAACTAGAATGTAATATAGGCAGCCAATTTCTTAGCGTGTTTGATAGTTTGTGCTTAGTTTCAACTGATTGGGTTTGTCTTAGAGCTGCCATATCTTAAAACTTATAATCCTCACCAAGATAATGTGTACGAACATCAGCATTTGCTCTTATCTCTTTAGTAGTACCACTTGCTAAAAGGGTTCCGGCTTTTATTACATAAGCTCTATCACATACATCAAGTGTTTCACGAACATTATGATCGGTTATAAGTACACCAATATCATATGAGACTAGCTGATGTATAACTTTTTGAATATCCATAACCGCGATTGGATCAACCCCTGCAAAAGGCTCATCCAAAAGTAAAAATTTAGGTTTGTTTACAAGTGCGCGTGCTATCTCTACACGACGACGTTCACCCCCACTTAAACTAATACCTTTTCTATAACGAATAGGTTCAATGTTAAACATATCAAGTAGTTCTAAAATTCTTTCTTCTCTTTTTTGTTTGTCTTTTATACTTACTTCAGCCGCTACCATCAGATTATCTTCAACACTTAAATCTTTAAATATAGAAGCTTCCTGTGGAAGATACCCTATACCTTTAAGGGCTCTTTCGTGAAGCGGTTTTCCTGAGAGATCCATATCATCAAAGAATACTTCTCCATCACTGGCCTCTACCAAACCACAAATCATATAAAAAGTAGTAGTCTTACCTGCTCCGTTTGGTCCTAACAAACCAACAACCTCACCACTATTTACCTCTAGGCTCATCCCTTTTACGATTTCTAAATCTTTTATTTTTTTCTTTAAATCTATAGCTTTTAGCTTATGCATATTATATATTCTCTCTTATTATGTATTCTCTTTTATCTGAATCTATTTTTTTTATATCTATTTCTAATACATCTAACCCTGCATCTATTAAAATATCTCTTAATTTATCATCACCCCACTCTACCAGATGCAAACCATCTTTTTCTAACTCTTCAAGCATTCCCAATGAGATAAAATGCTCAATACCCTTATTGTATATATCATAATGAAAAAGCCTGTCTCCATAGCATTGTTGCAAAGAAAATGTCGGCGATGTTACTTCATCTTTTACTCCACATGAAGCAACAATATATTTACAAAGTGTAGTTTTTCCAGCAGCTAAGTCACCACGTAAAATAATAACACCCTTTGGAAAGTTCTCTATTATTTCATCACTTAATTTCTTAAGCTCTCTGGTAGATAAAATTTCTTTTCTCATAATTTATTGGATATCTCTATAATCTGTTTTAATTTTTTCCCAGCATTTCCACATGCGATTGTATCTCTTGCTATTTCTAAACCCTCTTGTATATCACTTGCTTTTCCATCTACCATTAAAGCCGCAGCCGAATTTAAAAGTACAATATCTCTTTGTGCATCTGTCGCACATGAATCAAAAATATTATATAAAATTTGAGCATTTTGTCTTGCATCACCACCAACAATTGCTTCTAGTGGTGCTTTTTTAATTCCATACTCTTCAGGGTCTATCTCAAACTCACGAGTTATACCGTCTTTAAGATAAGATGCATGAGTTATACTAGATAAACTTATCTCATCCATGCCCTCCTCGGAACTAACTACCAGTGCACTTTTAGAACCGTTAATTTTAAGTGCTTCAGCCATTTTTGGAACAAATGATTTATCAAAAACACCTAAAAGTGATTTTTGAACATTTGCAGGATTTGTTAATGGTCCCAAAATATTAAATATTGTCTTATCAGGAATTGTTTTTCTAACAGGGACAATAAACTTCATAGCCGGGTGATGATTTTGTGCAAACATAAAACAAAACCCTGATTCTTCTAAAAGTTTTGCAGATTGATTTGGAGTTATATCAAGCCTTATACCAAGTTCCTCAAGCATATCTGCACTACCGCTTTTTGATGTAATGGAACGGCTTCCATGTTTAGCTACACTGCAACCTGCCGCTGCTGCTAAAATAGATACTGTTGATGATATATTAAAACTTCCTATTTTATCTCCGCCTGTTCCAACAATATCAATAGACTTTTTTCTTAATTCATCTGAGATCGGTAAAGGAAGTGCATATGTACGCATAACTTCTGCAGCAGCTGCTATAGATTCGACGGGTGTATGCTCATCAAGTGTCATACTTATTAAAAATTCACGCATTTGCGTATCATTCATATCGTGATTGAAAAGTGATATGAACTTTTCTTTAGCTTCATCATAATTCATCTATAACTCCTTTATATATTCACCCTGAAGTGATTTTGGTGTTGATTTTGTAGTAGGAATCTGCATTACTTCATACTTTTTTACTTCATTTAAATAATTAATCGTTATAGTATCACCTACTTCAACATTTTTACTGGGTTTAACTACAATATCATTTATTAGAACGACTTTATTTGAAAGCATATCTTGTGCAACAGAACGTCTCTTTGTAATATTTACTGAATTTAAAAACTTATCTATTCTCATCTAACAACTTTTAAAATTTTTGTTTATTGTAGGATAAAGAAACTGAAAGAAATGTAAGAATTGGAACAATAATTGCTAATTTAGCAATTATTTTTTATTTACCTCTATAAAAACAGGTTCGGAAAAATTTGGAACATCATCGTATGAGAAGACTGCATAAAATTTATGTACATTTTTATCTCCAAAATTATCATACGTATAATTATCGCTACCACCATATAGTTTTTGCCCATCATATGGGCTGCATGGAACTTTAAATGGATTTTTAACCACTATGACACCTTTAAAACTGTCATCATCAGGGTTATCCCATTCAAGTTTAAAAACACCACTATCTAGTTTATAATTTAAATTATTAATTTGAGGTGGGGGACATTGACGTTTTTTTATATAGTTAATGCTTAGAGTTGGTTTTTTTAATTTTTTATCATCTAAAAAATTTACATATTGTGATTTTGAATTTGCTTTTTGACTAGAAGCAGAAATAATAAAAACAACTTTTTTACTACCGTCTCTTTCTTTTAGCATTTCATTTATTGCAAATCTATCAAAAACAAATCTTTGATTAGATCTTTCTTTTACATCACTAGTGCTTACATCATAACCTATTCTTTCTATAACCTCTTTTGTCAGAACATTTTCATATGTATTTTCACCCTTACAAGGTACAATCATCTCTATATGAAACCTTAAATGGTTTAGAGAGTCTATTTTAGAGGCTTCAAGTTCTATATATGCATTTGATATAGTTGTATTTTCCGCTTTTGGAAGATTTGATAAATCAAAATCTATGCATCCATAAACAGAATCACCATTTTCATCAAAACCGACTTTTAAGCTATTTTCCATAACTTTTTCTTTAGATATGCTAAATTCAGATAAACTCTCTAACTCAACCTTTGCACTTGGTATTGTATATGATATATCAAGCATCGGTCTAAAAGTCAGCCCTCCTGAAAAATCACCATATCCTATATCCCACTGCATCATTTGCGAAGCACGATCAAGAGGTAAAGAATCAGGTCCGCTCATCCTAAAGTATGCTTCTCCTCGTTTTAGTGATTTTTGTAATACATCTATCTCTTCACGTGCAAACTTATATGTTCTCCATACACCTTGAGACATCTGATGAGATGCTGTAGGTCTATCAATAAAACTTAACATTTTGGCATTTTTTATCTCATCAAAACTGCTTATGTTGTCGATGGTACGTTCATCCATCTGTCCAACCCGCCATTCACCGAATTTTTCAACTTGCACGGAGACTCGATTCATAGGATAAAAAGATATTTTTGCATTAGTTATTATGGCGTTATCAGGAACTGTAGCTAAAGAGAAGCCTACAACACCTAAGCATTCTCCTTTAGCTTGAGAATAACCGACGAAAAGCGAGTTATATCCAAAGTGTTCTTTATTTTTAAGAGTTTTTTCTCCTACATATCCTATTTTATCAGGAAGTGGATATAAAATTTTTGAAAATGCATCTCCTGCTGGATTAGTACGAATTCCTACCAGCTGTGCAAAAGGTGATTTTATTTTTCTTTTTTTACATACCGCTCTTATAAAATAAAAATAATTTGTAGCAGATTTTAAATTTCCATCAACAAAAGTTTTTAATTTTGTTGCACCAATTCTATTTGAATCTTGAGCATAACCTTTTTGTTTATTTGAACGATATATTTCAAAATAAACATCTTCATCCTCCGGATACTCCCATGATAGCTCCACTTCTCTTGATGTAACACTAGTGGTGAGAAAATTATTAACTCTTTGAAGGGTAGCATCCTTTTTATAGTTGTTAACTTCACTAAGGGCATATATAAGCGCAGGAATATTTTCATCTAAATGCTCGCTCATATTTTCTTGATAATCACTGATATTTCTACTTCCAACCTCTGCAACAAGTGCTAAGGCTCCTAGTGAATAATAAAATTCTCTTCCACTGCCTGAAATCAGTTTTGTTGGTGGTTTTCCCATATGGTTTCCATATTCTCGACCACTCTCTTTTCTAATCTCTTCAGCCATATTAGATGCTAATAGATTTAAATCAATGGCACGTTCATCATCTTCATGTAAAAAATTATGTGCAGGGAAAAAAACATTTCCTTGTGAATGATAATCAAGTGCAATAGCGATATTTGAATGAGATAATGCAAAGTCACGAAGTGCGCAAGTTTCCGGTTCACTAAATGGATGCGGACCTGAATATACGTTTGATCCCATATTGTTGTTTTTTGAAAACCCTATTTCAAAGTTTCTATTTAAATCAACACCATATGTACCGTCTTCATTTTTTCTACGGTTTTTTCTCCAAAAAGCAAAATGATTTCTGGAGTATTCAAATCCATCCGGATTAGCACAAGGGACTATATATAATGTTGTTCTATCGAGAATATCGTTTAATTTTGGATCATAACTTGCATGTTCAAGTATATATTCTCCAAAAGAAAGAGCAAGTTCTATCCCTACCCATTCTCTTGCATGTATAGTTCCTGTATACAAAAGAGCCGGTTTATCTAAATTTTTTTCTACATCATTTGTAATACTCACGACTATGATATCTCTATCTTCATGAGTTTTACCAATTACATCTACTTTAAAAAGGTTAGGATTTTTATTGTGTGCATCTTTAAAAAAAGCCACACAATCATCGTAAGATGTATATTGTTGCCTCATAATTGGTCCTATTATAATTTATATTTTGGAATAATATCACTTAGTTCTTCAAAAAAGCTAAATTATTTTAGTTTTACTTTTTTTTTCGTTTTCTTATCTATCAAATCTACAATTAAATCTATTTTTTTGTTATTGAAATCAAGACCTATTTTTTCTTGCTCTGGTGTAGCAAAGGCGGGTATACCGTTTACCTCTAAAACTACATATTCCTCTTTTTCTCTGTCATAAATAATATCAACACCTCCGATATCAACACCTGTAGCTTTACAAGCTTTTTTAGCTACTTTAATTATCTCATCGTTAGCTTCACGCATAAATACACTTCCCCCACTTGTAACATTTGTACGCCAATCTGTTTTACTTGCTTTTCTTCCATAACAAGATACAAACTCACCATCAACTATATCTACACGGAAATCAGTATTATCATAATCTATAAATTTCTCGACATAAAAAAATCTCAAGTCCATCTGATTTAAAAATGGCATCAACATGTCTAAATTTGCTTCACTCTCAATTTTAGTAAGACCGACCCCACCCCAGCCATCTGTAGGTTTGTAGACCATTTTATCCCATTTTTTCATAATCTTTTTTAATTGATGCCCATCATCACGATGACATAGTTTATAGTCAGCTGTTTGTACACCGTTATTTCTCAATATGAAAGATGTTTGAAATTTATCTTCAGTTAAAGCAAAAGATTCATAAGAATTTATCATAGGAATAATGCGATTAAGTGCCTGATATAGATATACTTGATATTGAGTCTGCTCACCTGCATTGTATGAAAAAAACAAATCAAGTTCTTTATTTAGCTTTACCCCATTATGGATAATATTACCATTTTTAGCTATGGCATTTCTTAGATTTATATCATCTACTGTCTCAATATCTCTATCACGAAGTTTTTTTATAATTTTCTTAGCTATTTGACTTCCGCCACCATTTGAATAAAGCCACATTCCTATTTTTCTATTTCTCATAAACTAATCCCTTTTAAAAATCTAAATTTTCAACAAAGTGTTTTAAAAGTTTTACACTTAAATCTATTCTTTGCTCGAAACTTTGCTTACTAGCTCTCTCATAAACTGTATGATCTCCATCTCCATACGGACCAAAACCATCGAGTGTTATTACTCCGTTTGAGCTAACTATATTTGCATCACTAACACCACCACGCTCTTCATACTTTACTTTTGAAGATGTTATATCCTCGATACTTTTTATAAGTTCCAAAGAAGATTTACTTGTTTGCATAACATCTCGCTGAATTCCACCGCTTAAACTACTTTTTGTTCCACTAACATAACTCTTTGAGACAATATTTTCTATTGCTTCTAATACTCTGTCTCTTTCAGTAGTTATTTTATACCTAAGTTCAAATGTAAGATGTGATTGAGGACTGATAGTGTTTGCACCTATCCCACCCTCTATTTTTCCTACATTTACCGTAGTACCTTTATCTAAATCTGTCAGTTTTACAAGTTCACTAAGTTTCAATGCGGCCTCAAGATTTGCATCACTCCCCTCAGCATAATGATTTCCGGCATGAGCTGCCCTTCCTTCTATATCTATAAAAAAAGTCCCAACACCTTTTCTACCTGTAACAACTTCCATGTTAAAACCTGCAGCTTCATATACAAAACAATAGTCATATTCCTTTGCAAGCGTAGCAGTAAGATGTTTAGAATCATCACTACCTGTTTCTTCATCACTTACAAATAAGACATCTATATTTGATATGTTTATATTTTTATTATGAAGTTCTCTAAGAGCTTGAAGGGCTATAATATTTCCACCCTTCATATCACATACTCCGGCACCGTATATCCATTCATTGTCTTGTGAATAGTTTTCAAATTTATTAGGTGGAAACACTGTATCAAGATGACCTAAAAGTAAAAGTTTTTTACCACCATTTATATGATTTGACTTGTAGTGTCTATGTGCACCTATTTCATCCCTTTGATGTATTTCGACACAAAAGCCTATTGCTTTAAACCATTCGTCAAAAATAGAGCCGACTTCATCAACACCATTTTTATTTTTAGTGTATGAGTTTATCTTTACTATTTTTTCTAAATCATTTAAGTAGTGCATCTGAGACTACTTAGTTTTAAATAATTCCCAAGCTTTTTTAAGCTTAGAAACTGTTTTTTTACTAATACCTTTTATTTTAGTAAACATGTCTACATTCTGTTCTAAGACACCTACTACATCATTTTTTTTACCAAACTTATCAAAGATTTTTTCTACTTTTTTATTTCCGATGCCATCAACTGATTTTAAAATTTTTTTCAAATCTTTTTTTGATATTTTCGGTGCAGTTTCAACTATCTCCATATCTTCACCTGTAGGAGAAGGTATTTCTTCTGGTTTTGCTGGACTCTTTGTTTTTTTCTTTAATGCCAAATTATCTTGATAATTCCATTTTTCACTCGGCCATTCTTCTTTTGTTCTTGGTATAATATCAAGCATCGGATATTCTTTATCTAAAACATGCAGATAAACCTGATTATCACCAAACAGTTTACGCTTTTTACCAAAATATTCACCGTCAAAACTCTGGCTATATTTTCCAAAAGTAATATGACGCATAGTACGCAAGATAGAACTGTCCATCTTACTCAACTCTTCCCAGTTAAACATTGGTGTATGTGGTTTTTTGAATCTTCCTTCACTTAAACTCCACATAATATACTGAGCTATCCAATCTCTAATATATGGAAATGCGGCAAAAGCTGTAGCACATTCTAAGATACGCGGTTTTTTATCCATCCCGTAAGCTACGTCACATGCCCAATATTCTGCATTTGCAGCTTTTGAAACTTTAACGGCTAAATCTAAAACAGACTTTGGAACATCCATATAATCCATACTTCCACCCTGGCTTGTATTAGTCAACCATTCACCTTTAGGGGGTCTTCTCCAAAATGCACAAACAGGTTTATGTCCTATTAACATCACACGAATATCTGCTTCCATAGGTACAAAATCCTGCATATACATCGGATGGTACTTTTTCTCTTCAAATAATTCTTCTGCTTCTTTATAGTTATCTACTTTATGAACAAAGTATCCACCGTAATTTGATGGACCGTATGACTTTTTAACAATCTTTGGATATTTAGTTTTTTTAAGAAATTTATACGCATTCTCATGATTATAATAGATATACGTTTTTGGAATAGGAAGTTCATATTTCCAAGCAAACCTTGTAACATTTTCTTTTGATTTATTGGAAAACTGCGTATCAACATCCGGAATAAATCTAACGTTTGGAAGTTCGCGAGCTATTTCACGAAATGTTTCATAAGCAGTTGCAGGTATATTACCAATTAGAACATCTATTTTTTTACGTTTAACCTCTTTAATAAATCTGTCTTTATCTTTTCCCCAATGATAAGTTACAGTCTCAATCTTGTTCGGCCAACCTTTAAAATTTGAATGGTCAAAAAATCTCAATACATAGTCTAGATATAAAAACCCTAATTTAGGCAGTTCTTTATTGCTCAATCCCACTTTTTTTCCTTAGAATAAAATATATGATATTATAACTAAATTATGTTACAAAGTATTACGAAAAACCTATGAAGCGAAGCCACTTTTAAAGCAATCTTTTTTAACAACTATCTGCTTTTGTTTCTCTTTTCTTTTTGTATCTTTTTCAACAAATATTTTTTTACGCGTCTTAGGATCCAACTCCGTATAATACATTACTGCCGAGTATGTACTTGGAGTTGGGGTAAAAACTTGAGCCTGTTCAGGATTCATCTTTAATTCATCTGTTGTGAACCTTTTTAACTCATGCATATCTTTCTCTTCACATCCCGGATGCGCTGCAATAAGATAGTAAGTAAGAAATTGATTTTTCCCCTCTTCTTTATTTAGCCTGTCATACATCTTTTTAAAGTCTACCAACGTTTCTTTTCCAGGTTTACCCATAAGCTCAAGCACATGCTGCTGTGTATGCTCAGGAGCAACTTTGAGCTGACCTGATATATGATGTTTTACCATCTCCTTTAAGTAAGAATACCCGTGCTTTTTATCTGCAGTAATTAAATCATATCTAACACCTGAAGCTATAAAAGCTTTTCTAACACCCTCTACTTCACGAACTTTTCTAAGAAGGTTAAGATTTCTTCCATGATCTACATGCATTACTTTACAAAGTCTATCTGCATCTACACATCTCATATGATCACATGTACCTTTTTTTAGCTTCTTATCACACTCGTAACCGTACATATTTGCAGTAGGACCACCGACATCACTTATAATGCCCTTATAGTCTTTATACTCATTAAAACTTTTTGCTTCATCTAATATATTATCTTCCGAGCGGGTTCTTATGGTACGACCCTGA
>JAPHSI010000061.1 GCA_026193155.1 Sulfurimonadaceae bacterium
ACAACTTCAAAGGAAGCAAAGTAGTAAGCAATTAAGAGCATTACTATATAAAATAAAGGGAGTACTAGATCTTTTAAAGTGGTTTTTTTAATATATCTGTATATAAAAAAAGCTATTGATAAAAAAAGATAGATTAAAACAACTGCTTTAAACTCAAAATTGTACATAAGTACAATAAAGAGCGGAGCGTATAAGAGGGAAAGGAGTTTAGCCATTTTCTTTGGCTGCAACAGTATCAACAATAAATCCACATACATCATCGATAGTTGCCAAATTTTTCATAGCCTCCGGTTTTGTTTCAATGCCAAGTTGCTTATCAAGCGTAACCATCAAATCAATTGCATCCAAGCTGTCTAAGTCTAAATCTTTATAGATATGTGCGTCTAGCACTACTTCATCATCCTCTATCTCGAAGTCATCTATTAAAGTAGTTTTTACCTTCTCAAAAATTTCCTCTTTTGTAACCATAATCTATTATCCTTTATACTCTTGAAAAATTAACGACGTGTTTATCCCACCAAAGGCGAAGTTATTATTCATGACTATTTTACAATCTTTATTCTCATTTTTTGCTAAAACATTAATTTTGGCACACTCTGGATCAAGTGATTCAAAGTTCATAGTCTTTGGTAATAGCGACTTGTTAAGTGCCAAAAGACATATCACGCTCTCTACTACTCCGCAGCCTCCAAGCAGATGTCCCATATGACCTTTTGTACTGCTAATAGGTGTATTGCTTCCAAATACATTAAAAGTAGCATGGCTTTCAGCTATGTCACCCTTCTCAGTAGCTGTTGCATGAGCATTTATATAGTCAATCTGTTCTGGCTTCAAGTTTGCGTCTTCTAATGACCACTCCATAACACTTTGCATACCCTCTTTTGATGGTGTAGTCAGATGTGAACCGTCACAGCTTGTTGCATAACTTACAATCTCGCCGTATATTTTAGCACCGCGAGCAAGAGCATGTTCAAGCTCTTCTAACACGATTGCACCACTTCCTTCACTTATAACCAAACCATCGCGAGAATGGTTAAAAGGTCGAGATGCTTTTTCAGGTTCGTGATTATGGTTTGATGATGCTGCACCAAGAACATCAAATATCCCTGCAGACAAGTGGTGTTGACCTTCAGCTCCGCCACAAATCATAATATCACTCATACCGTATTTTACACTCTCATAACCTACACCTATCGCTTGGGCTGAAGATGTACAAGCTGAACATGTAGGAATATTACGCCCTTTAATCTCAAACATTTGAGCAATATTTGCAGCTACAGTATGACTCATAACTTTTAAAAATGCCATAGAGTTTTGAGCTTTATAGCTTTTTTGCTCATTAACTTCAGATATCCATCTGAATATTTCCTCATCAGCTCCCATAGTCGAGCCAAAAGATATCCCACATTTTTTAGAAGATAAAAGTTCTTGGGAGAGTCCGGCATCTGCTATTGCATCTGATGTAGATATTACATTTAATTGAGCAACCCTACCCATTGAACGGCGATATTTTCTTGGTATATCACCCTTAAAATCAAGGTTTTTTACAATACCGCCTATTTTTGTACTAAGGTCTGGAATCTCTTCAAATTCAGGTAGATACTCTATACCGCATTTTTCCGCTTTTAGAGATTCATAAAGTTCATCATAACTGTTTCCAAGTGGTGAATTAAGTCCAATACCTGTAATTACAACTCGTTTCATTTACTATCCTTTATGTGATAACCATACCACCGCTTATATTTACAGTCTCACCCGTAATATAAGAAGCTTTATCACCTAGAAAAAATACAGTCTCGGCTACATCTTCAGCTTTACCGATTCTTCTAAGTGGTATAGTTTTCTTTAAATCTTTTAGTGGCAGATCTTTTGTCATATCTGATTCAATCAAACCTGGTGCTACGGCATTTACACGTATTTTATAACGTGCTACTTCCCCAGATAATGCTTTTGTGAAAGCTATCATAGCACCTTTGGCAGCTGCATAGTTAGTCTGACCCGTATTACCTACAAGACCTGATACACTGGCTACATTTATAATTGAGCCGTTTTTATTAGAAATCATATTTTTAAGCACTGCTTTTGTAACGTTATAAGTACCGTTAACCGATGTATTTATGACATCATTCCACTCTTTATCTTCCATAAAAAAGAAAAGATTGTCTTTTGTAATCCCTGCATTATTTACAAGTACATCAATCTCTAAACCTTCAAGTTTAGCTAAGACATCTTCTTTATTTACAATATCAAAGCCCAAGATTTCAGAGTTTTCTAATTCACTTTGCATCTCTTTAGCTTTTTCTTCTTGTGAGCGGTAGTGTAAATATACAAAATATCCATTCTCATGAAAATATCTTGCACATGCTTCACCAATAGCACCGGTTGAGCCGGTAACTAAAACTTTTTTCATGCCAATGTACCTTCTTGAATCATTGTATTAATAGCTCTAATGTCACCGTCCATACGTCTGTCAAATTCTAGTTTTTCTACAATGGAGCGAACAGAATCATAGTTCTTCTGTAAAGTTTTAGAACAATTCTCATACCCACGAATATCTACAGCCTGAGCCATACCGATAAATGCGATACTCAACATATTTGTTAAATCAGGTAGTTGTTTTGAAAAATGTAATGCCGCAGTAGTACCCATACTTACTTTATCTTGATTAAAAGATTCAGTTGGACGAGAGTGTAGAGATGCCGCAGTCGTATTAATCATAACATCAGCAGCTAATGAGCTAAGCGAGATTTGCATAGCTTTAAAACCGTGGTGTGTTGATTTTTTATTTAGTTTAAGAGATTCACCTAGACCTTTGTTAAATTTATGATCAACTAATAGTCCAAACTCTTTATCAAGTAGATCTGCAACATTACCTGCACAGATACGCATAGTATCCATTGCGTGTGCAATATAGCCACCGTAAAAGTTACCTGACGTATAGATTTTTTTACCAA
>JAPHSI010000054.1 GCA_026193155.1 Sulfurimonadaceae bacterium
TCCTAGTGCTCTAATTTTGTTTACAAAAGAAGCATCAATATTTTTGATAAGAGTATCTTCGGTAATTTCTAATGTAACCTGGTCTGTCCTTACATCATTATTTTTTACTTTTTCTTCAACATATGAAATAAACTCCGGATCTTCAAAACTGCTGGCAGATATATTTATAGATATATTTACCACTTTTCTTTGTTCAATTTTATTAAATTGTTTATATATACTTTCACACACATACTTATCTAACTCAAGACTAAAGCCAAATTTTTCAATATATGGCATAAATTCATAGGGCAAAAGAAGACCTCTTGTTTTATGTTCCCATCTGATTAATGCTTCATATCCCTTTACCTCTTTTGTTTGTACATCATGTTGACTTTGATAATAGATTACAAACTCATTATTTTTAAAAGCACTAATTAGCTCATTTCTTATTGAAACATGTTTATCTGCTTCTTCTTGTAAGTATTTATCATAAAACACAGCACGATTTTTACCCATATTTTTTGCTTTATACATCGCACTGTCAGCTCTTTTTATAATATCATCCGCGTCATCTCCATCTTTTGGGATAAAAGCTACACCTATACTTACGCCAACATGACTAATTTCATTATTAATTTCTAAAGGTCTATTTATAGCACTAATTATTCTTTGAATTAAACCTTTTAAGAACAGTTTACATTTATTGTAATCTTTTCCTTTTCCACGAACTAAAATTATAAATTCATCACCGCCTATTCTACTGGCTACGTCAAAGTTTCTAATACACTCTTTAAGTCTATGAGCTATTATTTGTAATACTTTATCACCATGATTATGTCCTAAAGAATCATTTATAAATTTGAATCCGTCTAAATCCATATATATCAATGCTGAAACAATATCATTTCTTTTAGCATAACTTATCTCTTCATCTATCCTCATAGAAATAGTTTTTCTGTTTGCCAAACCCGTTAATAAGTCATAATATGCTAAATGCTCTATCTCTTTTTGTTTATTCTTCTCATCAGTTATATCTCTATCTATCCCTCTAAAACCAAGGAGTTGTCCTACACTATTAAAAAAGGGTGTGCCGTTTGTAAGTAAAACTACTTCATGTCCGTCTTTATGTATGTTTATATTCTCAATATTAATTATCTCTTTTTCATTCTCAATTATTTGCCTAAAAATTCTTTGAAGTTTTCTGGCTTCATTTTTAGGCATTAAATCAAAAGGTGTTCTCCCGATAATTTCTTCTGCCTTATAACCCAAAATCTCCTCTATTTGTTTGGATATATAAGTATATTTACCTTCAACATCTACTTCCCATACCCAGTTATGAGAACTCTCTAAAAGGTTTCGAAATCTATTTTCACTCTCATTTATAAGTTGTGTACTTTTTTGCTCATAATACTTTAATATCATATATATAACTGTTAAAATTATCACTATAATACTACTCATATATATGGCACTTTCTTTAAATGGCTTTATATGTTCCGCATAAGATTCCTCAACAATCAAAGCCCAATCAGTCTCCGGTATTTTTATATATGCAGCAAAAACTTTTTTATGCTCATGGTTATATAAAATATCTACACTGTTTTTCCCTGAAAAGACTTCTATAATGGGAGTTTTAACCTTATATTTTTTTAATATAATCTCATTTGGTTCATTATCAGTTGAACATGCTATGAATTTAATTTTTTTATCAGATTTTTGGGCTATATAATATTCAAACTGTGATTTTTTAATCTTTTTAAACTTTTCAAAAGTTTGCTGTATCTGATACAGGGTGGCTTTTTGTGCATTTTTCTCAAAAGCTTCTTCTACAGAGAACTCTCTGTCAAATTTAGCAACATTTGAGATCATATGTGAAAGCATTAATGTACTCTCAAATATAGTCTCTTTTTTTTCATTTGTAGCTTTTTGCAATAGAAAATAGCTAAAAAAGAATATAGTTATAACGACAGGAATCATAACTTTTAAAAACAAAACTAAAAAACTGGAGTTTCTTGTACGCATCATCTACCACCTCCTGATAAACTAAACAAACTAAACAAACCACTATTTAACATAGTACAACAAATGGAATATAAGAAAACTTAATTTTACAAACTGATTTTTATATCTAATATATCTTTGTTTAATTCAAAAGTAGATATAATCCAAACCATGAAAAAAACACTAATTGCACACTCACCTGACGCTGACGATATCTTTATGTACTACGCCATAAAATTTGGCTGGGTAGACATGAAGGATACTTTTTTTGATAATATTGCCGAAGATATTCAAACACTAAATGAAAAAGCCCTAAGAGGTGAATACGAAATAGTAGCTATAAGTTTTGCACTATATCCACACATTAAAGATGATTATGCTCCACTAAGAACTGCTGTTAGTTTTGGAGAAGGTTATGGTCCTAAAGTTATAAAGAAAAAAGGAACTTCTTTAAAAAGAAACTTCAAAGTAGCCCTTAGTGGTGAGCATACTACAAACGCTATGCTTTTTCGTATTAAGTATCCGGATGCAAGAATAACTTATATGAATTTTTTAGATATTGAACAAGCTGTTCTTAACGGAGATGTGGATGCAGGTGTACTAATCCATGAGAGTATTTTAACTTATGATGATGCTTTAGAAGTGGAAGCTGAGATGTGGGATATCTGGCAAGAACTTGCCGGAGATGAACTCCCACTTCCACTTGGCGGAATGGCAATCAGTAGAGCAATTCCATTAAATAAGGCTATAGAGTATGAAAAGACTCTAACAAAAGCCGTAGATATAGCACGTAAACATAAAGAAAAACTAAGTGAGATGCTTTTAGAAAGAAATCTGGTACGTATAGATGCACCGACGCTTGATAAGTACCTTGAACTTTACGCAAATGACGAGTCAATTACTTTAAGTGAACTGCAAATGAAAGCTATAGATAAACTATACGAATTAGGATACAAACATGGCTTTTATGATACACTGGTAAAAGTAAAAGACTATATGATTCCTACAGAGTATGAAGAGTTACGTAAAGGTTAAGCAATGGAAGCAAAACTTGTTGCACTTGGAGTGGAGACATTTAAAATTGCACTTATGTTAGCACTGCCTGGATTACTTACCGGTATGCTTTTGGGTCTTGGAGTATCTATATTTCAAGCTACTACTCAAATAAACGAAATGACTTTATCTTTTATTCCTAAAATTATTGGGGTAGTTATAGTTATAGTGCTAACAATGCCGTGGATGCTAAATGCAATGACGGATTTTTCACTTAATGTATTTAATATGATTCCAAACTTTGTAGAGTAATGTCTTATAAAAAAATAGATTTTTCAAAATTTTCATCTATTAAGATAGGTCCCGAAATTGATGTTTATATATTGGATGCCTGTGATACTATGAATATGAAAGAGGCTTATCTTATAGGTTCTTGTAATAATATCTTGGTAGGTGACAATCCACCACCACTTATGAAACTCTCAAAAAAATACGACTATATAAAAATAGAAAATGATGTCTTAAAAATTGGAGGGGCAACACCCAGTGGAAAAATAGCCTCTTTTTGTAAAAAAAATAATATAGCAAATTTTGAA
Organism: Sulfurimonadaceae bacterium; assembly: GCA_026193155.1. Lineage (GTDB taxonomy): Bacteria > Campylobacterota > Campylobacteria > Campylobacterales > Sulfurimonadaceae > Sulfurimonas. Next base: position 3,573 of record JAPHSI010000054.1, read on the forward strand.
TTTGTTTCGCATCTGCCCGGTACTTTAGGTGGACTTGTATATATGAATGCAGGGCTAAAAGAGTATGAAATCTTTAATAACCTTGTCTCAATAATTACTTGCCGTGGAGAATTTGCTAAAGATGAAATAGAATACGGTTACAGATATACAGATATTGACAATCCAATACTAGAAGCATCTTTTAATATAGAGTACGGCTTTGATAATTCAAAAGTAGATATGTTTAAAAAAATGCGTTCAAATCAACCAAGTACTCCAAGTGCAGGTAGCTGTTTTAAAAACCCAGAAGGTGATTATGCAGGCAGACTTATAGAAGAAGTAGGTCTTAAAGGTGTAAGAAAAGGTGATATGGAATTTAGTAAAGAACATGCAAACTTTTTAGTTAATCACGGAAATGGAACGTACACGGATGCCTTGCACCTTATAAAAGAAGCTCAAAGACTGGTAAAAGAAAAGTTTGGAATTTATTTAGAGTTAGAGATTCAGATACTAGACAAAAACTTTAGTGTCTAGCATCCAAAGAAATTAGAAGCGAAGCATTAAACCCGCATATATTCCTGAAAATTCATAGTTTAAATCTACACCGAATAGTTCATCTGTTTCAATCTTCTGAACTCTGTATCCTACTTCAAGACCAGGTTGAATTATAGGCGTAATATCAAAAGTATAATCTATTTTTATTCTTGCATCATAAACTGTATTATCAGAATAAGCAATATACTTCACATCTGCTTCAGCACCTAAACCAGATAATGGAAGTTGAAACCTAGTTCTTAAATAACCCATAGGTAAAAGAAAATCATCTGTAGTTTCTACAGAAACAAGAGTTGATGTAGCAGATATAGATTTAAAATCCAAACCTAAATCAAGTGTAATCCAAGCAGTATTATCTAAAATATTATAGTAAGGAATTACATCTATTTGAGCAAACTCTATAGATGAGATTGATGAAGTTGTCGCCGTAGCAGTTACGTACTCTAATCTTAAATTTGGTATTACAGGAACAGGATGCTTAGCATATGCCCAAACATAAATGTCATTTTCTTTATCAAGTGTAGTTGTAGTGCCTAATGTAGTGCTTGAAGGTTCTTGATTCCATGAACCAACACCAACTTCAACTCTTGACAAGTCTGCATATATTAGAGTTGCAAAAGTAGTCGCAACTAGAAACACTGACAATAATTTTTTTATCATAATTTTCTCCATTAATTGTTAATGGCTGAATTATATCCAATAAATAAAAGATGATAACTTAAAATAATATATTAGAGCAAAAGTTTTGCTCTAATGAAGGAGAAATAAAATGAGATTATTTGGACACAATAACCTCAATATACTCACCCGAAGGTGAGTTTGAAAATTTATCTTTTAAGGAGGGGTATAAAAATTCTTTCTTAACTAACTGCAGCTATTGCAGCGTCATAGTTTGGTTCCTCAGTAATCTCAGGAACGATCTCTTTATAAGTTACGATACCGTTTTCATCTACTGCAAAGATTGCACGACAAGTAACACCTGCAAGTACTGAACCACCTAGTAACACACCATAAGCATTAGCAAAATCTTTGTTTCTGAAGTCTGAAGTTACAGTTAACTTGTCAATACCTTCAGTTGAACAGAATCTTCCCGCTGCAAACGGTAAATCTAAAGAAACAATAGTTGGTTTAACACCATCTAAACTTGCTGCTTTAGCATTAAAGTTACGAGTTTCAGTAGCACATACACCTGTGTCTAATGAAGGAACAACGATAATAAGTTGTTTATGCCCTTGAGCACCACCAACTGTAACATCACCTAAACCATCAGAATTTACAACTGTAACTTCTGGTGCTTTATCACCTACGTTCACTTCATTTCCTAGTAACTCTACATCAGTACCTTTAAACTTTGTAGTTGCCATATTGGCTCCTTTTTTTAATTATTTTTATTTTTGATAGGGAAAGTTTACATTAAAGCGGATAATTTTACTCTTATTAAGTTTTTGTGATAATTTAGTTAAGCAATTTTTAAGTTTATAGTGATGACTTTGGAGAACTTCCTAAATCATTTATGTGTGTAAACATCTTCTTCTCATACATTTCAATCGCTACACGACCGATCATGGCAGCATTATCTGAACAGTATTTTAGCTCACTTAAAAGCAGTTCAGCTTTATGAGGTTTTAGTAACTCCTCTATTTGTGAACGAAGATAAAGGTTTGCAGAAGCTCCTCCAACTATGGCAAATCTTTTTGGAGGGTTTGTTTTAAAATACTTTTTGAGCTTTTGAGTCAGATGCGCAGATGCTATATGTTCAAAAGAAGCAGCTATATCTTTATACTCACTTTTATCTTTTGCATCTTCAACCGCCAAACGAACGGCATTTTTTAAACCTGAATAGCTAAATGCTATAAGTGGAGATTGTGAGAGAGGTATAGTAAAGTTATGCTTTTTTCTGTCACCATCTTTTGCTAACTCTTGAATCAAAGGACCACCCGGATAACCAAGTCCCATCATCTTTGCTACTTTATCAAAACTCTCTCCAAAAGAATCATCCATACTTTTAGCAACGGTTTGTATATCTTCAAGCGAGTTTACCTGCATAACTTGTGTATGACCACCCGATACAAGCAAGACCGTACAAGGAAACTTTGTCTCTTTTTCAATGAAAAGCGAATATATATGTCCGATTAGATGATTTACACCAATAAGTGGGATATCTAAAGATATAGATATAGCCTTAGCCATAGTAACACCCTCTACAAGTGTAACTGCAAGTCCGGGAGTTGATGTAACGGCTACAGCCTTTAAGTCTTTAAAATATGGCTCACATTCTTCAAGTATCTTAGGCAAAGCCTCAGCATGTAATCTAGCTGCAAGTTCAGGAACAACTCCACCGTAAACCGAATGTTCCAATTCTTGAGAAATCTTTTTATGAAAAAGAAGCTTTTTAGTTTTTATCTCTGTTATAGCTATAGCAGAATCATCACATGAGCTCTCAATACTTAGTATCATACTATTCTTGCCTACTTTTTTTATCCCAGATAGCAAGACCAATAGCTACAACAACTAAAAGTGAAAACATAATACCCCAAGTAAGTAAGTCACCACCGCTTGTTACTTTATCTATATCTTGCGTCATTTATCTTCTCAACTCTTTACGTATTTTTGCATCTATCTCAAAAACATCATCTGCACTTTTTGGCTCAATGTCGTAAGCTTCATATGCATCCAGTATAGTTTTATGTATATCCATAAAACCTATCTCTTTATTTATGAACTTCTCTATTGCAACTTCATTTGCAGCATTTATTATTACACCGCGATTTGGATTCTTTAAAAGTTCATCTTTTATTTCCCAAACAGGATATCGCTCTTTTTCAATCTTACGAAATTCTAATGAAGCGACTTCAAGTAAATCAACATGTTTTAGTATATTAAAGTCCATATCTTTATCTATGGCGTAAGATATTGGGAGTTGCATATTTGCATGTGCAAAGTGTGCCGTAGTTGAACCGTCTCTAAAATCTATAAGTGCATGTATAAGAGACTTAGTTTCTATAATAGCATCGTAATCACCCTCTCCAAAAAGCCATCTCGCTTCTAAGAGTTCAAACATCTTATTTACCATGGTTGCAGAATCTATGGTTATCTTTTGTCCCATAGACCAGTTTGGGTGTTTTTGTGTATCTGCCAAAGTAGCATTTTGAAGTTTGTTAATATCCCAATCACGAAAAGCACCGCCGCTTGCCGTTATAATCATCTTATTTACAGGTCTGTCTTGAAGTAAGTACCATAAACCAAAATGCTCGGAATCTATAGGCTGGATTTTTGAAGTATCTATAAAAGCTCCACATGCAACTAGACTCTCTTTATTTGCAAGTGCTACTTTTTTGTTGCACTCTATAGCTTTGAGTGTCGGCTTTAAGCCCATAAAACCAACTAATGCATTTACAACAAGTTCACTTGTTGAGTCTTCTATGGCTTTTAGTATATTTTCTTCACCTGCAAAAACATTTGAATGATTTACACTTTGGACATCATCCGCATCTGCGACTACTACAACTTTTGGGTTAAAATCTTTTAGCTGTTCATTTAGAAGTTTTATGTTTTTTCCACAAACCAAAACCTCAACTTCTATGCCAAATTTTTTGGCTATTTTTAGAGTATTTACCCCTATTGAGCCTGTGCAACCTAGTACGACCAAACTATACAAGACCTCTTAAAAGGACAAGCATCACAACTGCACCAAAAAGATAACCGTCTATACGGTCAAGTATACCGCCATGCCCAGGTAAAATATCACCACTATCTTTAACACCTGCCCCGCGTTTAAGTGAACTTTCATACAAATCACCGAATATAGATGAAGCTGAAACGGCAATAGAGATTACAAAAGCGGTAAACATATCAACAACATAAAGACCGACAAACATACCACTTAGAGTTGCTACTGCTATACCGCCTACTACACCCTCTAAAGTCTTATTTGGACTTGTCTCACAAAACTTTGTCTTACCTATACTTTTACCGACACCATAAGCTCCGACATCAGTCATAGCTACTACTATTAAAAGCCATGCCATGCTCATCATCCCATACTCTTGGTACATTGTAAAAATAAAAAGCATACCTGCTGTAGGATATATAAAAGGTAGGAAGTTTTTCCACTCAAGTTTAGAGTCATATGCGACCGCAGATGCATAAAAAATACCGGCTAATACAAAAAGGTCATCACCGTATGGGTAGATTAAAGTTACAAACCATAAGCCAACAGCAAACTTAAATAAACCGCTATTTTCAGTATCATATAGTTTCTGAGCCTCATTGAATGCTAAAAGATATATAGCTCCAAAAACCACCCACATTACAAAAAAATTGTCTATCAAACCAATGATTATAACAACAGCTAATAATGCTAAACCCGTTATTACTCTTTCTCTATCGCTAAAAACAGCCATCAAAAATCCTACAAATTATCAATTATATGCAATTATAGCAAGTTAGACTTTAATGTCTAGCTTATGTATTGGAAAATTTTCTTTAGGTTTTTTTTCTTCATCTTCATCTTTTTGCTGATGCTCACTTCTTTTTGTTTCTTCATCAGCCTCTTGACGTTGATGCTCACGATCAGGGTCTACTTCATGGTTCTCTTCTGTCGGGCGAACTTCAATAACTTCTTTTTCTTTTTCATTCGCAGCAGCTTGAGCTACCATATTTTGGAATTCAATTCGATTATTATGTGCATTTTGGACATTTGATGCAGCGGCAGTTTGTTGATTTACAAATATTGCATTTCCTATCGGTCCAATAGCCATTTTAATCTCCTCCTATCTAGTATCTACCTCTATAGTTTTGTATTTGTTGTACAAAACATTAGCCCCGCTTTGTATAGTAACTTCACGTCTAGGAGTATAATCGACCAAATAGCGATCTTTTGAAGTGGTGGTAAAATCAACACATAATCTTGCAGCACTTTCAACAATATTCATAGGTACATTTTGTTTATCCGTAGTAACTATAACATGGGTCGATGGAGCATCTCTTAGATGCAGCCAAATATCTCTGGCTCTTGCCTTTCCTAGCAAGGTAATATTGCCTCTCTCATTTTTACCAAGCTGGATTTTATATCCCTCTACATAAAAAGTCTCGATGCTATCATCTACTTTTACTTTTTTAGTTTTAAGCTGCTTTGGAAAAAGCAGTTCAATTTTTGAGCTATCTTTTGCTTCATTAACCGTATGGATAAAAAGCTTGGTATGCTTTATTTTTGATTCTAATGAAGCTTTTTGAATATGAAGGTTTGCAGCTTTTTGTTTTGCTTTTTTACTTTTAGTAAAAAAATAATCACTAATCATAGATGCACTTGAAAAGTTTTTATCTACCTCTACATTTAGAGTTGAACCGTCATAATCTTGAAGCTGCAGAGTTTTAGAATATGGTTTAATATTATGTAAATTTGATAGAACCAAGTTTCCATAATGGTTAAATCTCTCTACCTCATCTTTTAATTTTACTTCATCATCAAGATTTTTATATAGTTTTTCTAACTTTTTTAACTTTTTCTCTAAAAGTGATATTTTTTGTTTTTTAAGAGATGATAGTTTTTGTGACTGCTCTTTCTCATAAACTTCATATAAAAACTTTTCAACATCATCAAGCGGGTACTCTTTTGCTTCAAAAGGAGCAGGCGGTACATCTAAAAGCTTTTGTCCAACTCTTACTTCTCGAAACGAACTGAACAAATCGATATGACGCAGGGCTTCAATGACCACCATATCTGCATCTAGTATGATTACATTTGTATATTTTCCGGTAAATTCAAACTGCAGATATGTTATTTCCTCTTTATACGCAGATGCAATAGTAGTCTTAAAGCGAATTATTTTATCACCGTTTATAAGTTCTATATCTTGTATGTTCGCTCTTATAAATCTTTTTGCGAGTACTACGTCAAAGGGGGCATTGTATACTTTGCTTCTTGCATATGACTCACACCTAAAAATAGATGAATTTGAGCGTTGCATATTAAAATACAGCTCATCATTTTTATCAAATGCAACTTTTACAATGGTGTCGCTTACTCTATATATAGCGGATATTTTTTTAAAATTTTTAAGATAGTCTTTTATTTGTTTAAGATGTGATAGTTTCATAAATGAATTATACATCAAAGTAGAAGTTATTTAAACAACTTCTACTTTTTTTTCAATAGAACAATCAATCTCAACATATTCAATTACAGGTTCAATAACTTGTATGACTCTGCTTAAACCCTCATCAACAATAAGTTTGATAACACTGTCATAATCCAAGGAGTGTTCTATCTCAAATGCTTTAGGAAAATAACTTGACCCGTAAGTCATTCCCGGTACTAGATTAGCTTCCATAAAAAAGCAGATGCCATTTTTATTTGTTTTTATATCAATTCTTCCAAAATCTCTAATATCTAAGTCTATAAAAACATCTATAGCAAGTTTGATTATACTTTCTTTGAGTTTAGGATCCTCGATTTGTTTTAGAATCTCTTTATCATCTTGTTTTGCTTTCTCACCCAGTATTCTTAGCCCATTTTTTGATTCAATGGGTACCACTTCAAGAGCTGCAACAAGCAATTCACCATCTGTTTTTTTAATAATAGCAGTAGTAAACTCAGGACCGTCTAAATACTCCTCAGCTAGTATTGGCATAGCAAATCTCTCATATAGTGATGCTACTTTAGTTTCGAATTCCTTAAAATTATTCACAAATGACAAATCGTCAATACCATTTCCGTTAGCTGCATCTATTGGTTTTAAAAACAGAGGAAACCTTACTGGTAAATCATATACACGTTTATACTCTCCGGGAATTGCCGTAAAATAGTTTGCTGTATTAACTCCTTTGGACTTTATGTAAGATTTTGCAAGAACTTTATCCGAATCAAATTTTAGAGATTCTCTAAATGAACCTGAGAAATTTATTCTGTTTTCTTCAAAATATTTTGATAAATATATGTTCTCCCCATCTTGAATTTCTAAGTATTTTACCGCTAGCAAAACTAAGTCAGGCTTTCTTAGCTTAACCTTTTCAAGGTCATTTAATGTCTTACAAATAGTAATGTCAACTATATGACCTATTTTTTTAATCGAGTTTAATATGCTCTGGCAAGCCTTTAGTGTTCCAAATCCTGTCTCTTCTAGTGCTTCATTTGGTGTTGTTATGATCTCTATTTTCATTTATTCGCTTTTATTGTAGGAGATGTGCTGTATATTGAACCTTATTCAAATATAGTGACATCTTGTGTATATACGTCTCCACTAAAAAGGAAACGCTGGGGAAATATATATATAAGTTTGACTACTTGCTTTATAGATGAGTATATAAATATAAAGTAGTTAAGAAAGGCAATTATACCCTCTTTTGGCTTATAAAATAGACTAATTTTAAGATAGTCCTTTATTTGTTTAAGATTAAGTAAA
>JAPHSI010000122.1 GCA_026193155.1 Sulfurimonadaceae bacterium
GAAGATATAGGGATAGATAAACTAAAAGAGCTTATACAAAGTGAATATAAAAAAGAGTTTTTAACAAGCGGTGAACTTATTTTAAACAAGGGCGAGTTTAATGAGTATAGAGAACTAAAAGACGGAACTTATGCGTTTGTATACCAAACAAACTTTTCAAAACTTACAGCAGACGAGATGGATAAAATTGCGAATTTTGCAACACAAAACGATGCAGAGATTAGATTTGGAATCGATCAAAACATATATATACTCGGACTCAAAGAGAAAAACTCTCCATTAGTTTCACCATCAAACAGCTCAACCGTGGTAGCGTGTGCAGGTAACCTTTGTCCATATGCTGTCTGGAGTATAAAAGAAGAAACAAAATATTTACCACTAGACTTAATAGAGAAGTATTCTATTTTTGTAGGTTTTTCCGGTTGTGCAAAGGGTTGTGGAAGACACCGTCATACAGATATAGGATTAATAGGACTAAAAACTAATAATTTTGGTGATACCGATGGAGGCTGCCGCATCTTTATAGGGGCTGAGCATTCATACGGTCAAAGTGTAGGACGTGAATTATTTTCAATGGTTCCTTTTGTGCATTTAAACAGTGTAGTAACACTAATCATCTCTTTATTTGAAAAGAGTGGATACGGTGATTTTGAAACGTACTCAAAAGAGATTTTAAATAACTATTCAGAGCTCTTTTTATCATTATGGCATCTGGCAAATTTGGAATCAAAACAAACTATAGCACTTCCTAAACAAAGTGCAACATTAACGCAAGAAGATGAAGAAAAACTACTAAAAAATAATTTTGAAGAGCTTGAAATACATGAAGATGGTTTTAGAAAAACCATAAGTCTAAAAGTAAAAGAGCTATGGACAATAGAGGGTAAAGACCCTAACTACAAACCACCGATAAACAGGACTAACTTTCGTTAAGTCTGTAACCATAACCTTTAATAGTCTCTATGAGATTCTTAGAGGTTTTCTCACGCAGTCTTTTCACAAAAGTCCTGAGTCTTTCATCACTTACACTTTTATCTTTCCACATGGAAGATTTTATATCTTCATAACTTAAGCGTCTTTCTCGTGCTTCACAAAGTAGTGTAATAAAATTTGTCTCATTTTTACTAAGTTTCACAAAACTAGCTTCTTTATAAAGTGAGTGATTGTTTTTATCAAAACTAAACTCATCACATAACTCCAAAGTCTTCTCTTGTATCTCAGCTGCAATATCTTGAATATACTCAAGTATCTCATCAGGATCGTACGGCTTTGTAAAATACTTCGTTACACCTGCATCTATAGCACCGAATAATTTCTCTTTTTCACTAAATGCACTAAGTATTATTATGGGAATCAGTCTATCATCTAAACGTATTTTCTTTGCTAATTCGAGTCCTGATGAGTTTGGCATCATAATATCTGTTATTATAATATCGGGAGATATTTTAGTATATAACTCATAACCCTCAAGCCCGTCATTTGCTATAATAAATGAGCGAAAATTATCCCCTATTGCACTTTTAAGAAGCTCAGCAATAGCTTGTTCATCCTCTACTAGTAAAACCTTTAAGGTCTTTAGTTTTTTATCTCGCATTTACTATGCCAAAGGTATTTTTATACTGAAGATTGTATAGTGTTTTTTACTCTTTACATCTAAAGAACCACCAAAAGATTGTTCAACTATCATCTTAGACATAAATAATCCCAAGCCTGTTCCGTTTTTTTGATGCTTGGATGTAAAGTACGGTTCAAATATTCTCTCGATGATATCTTTTTTTATCCCACCTGCATTATCCCTAAACTCTATCTCAGCAAACTCTTTTAATCTTCTTATGGTTATATCTACTTGACGGATTAATACGCCGTTTAACTCAAATGCATCTATAGAGTTTTTTAAAAAATTCAGTATAACTTGTGTTAGCTCATTTGCAACACCAAGTACCTCTAATTCATCTTGTATTCTTAATTCTACATCTACCATAGAACTTTTTAATGAATTATCCATAAGTTCAAGTGCCTCTTCAACACTAAGCTTTATGGCAAACTGTTCAACTTCTCTGTTTGGCGTAAAAAAATTACTGAAATCCTCTATGGTTTTAGACATTGAGTTTATTATATTTTTACTCTCATCATAGTATTTTTGTACTGCTTCTTCATTAGAAAGAGCATTTTTTTTGAGATTAAATACGGTTAATGACAACTCTGTTAGAGGTTGTCTCCATTGATGAGCGATATTTGCAAGCATCTGTCCAAGAGAAGCATGACGTGCTTGAGCAAATAAAATCTTTTGTTTTACCTCATTTTTTTCCAACTCTTCTTTATAAAACATCTCTTTTGTAACATCATACCTGATAGCTATATATTCTATAACTTCATCATTTTCATCCAGAATAGGAATAATTGTAGTATTTACATAAAAAGTTGAACCGTCTTTTGCTAGATTTTTAACTGTACTTTTATAAATTTTTTTAGAATTTATAGTCTCCCAAAGCTTTTTAAAATCATTTTTATCAACATCTGGATGACGAACAATATTATGATTTTGACCAATCAATTCATCTGCCGTATAACCTGATATTTTGCAAAACTCATCATTTACAAAGGTAATAATTCCGTTTGTATCTGTCTTAGAAATTATATTTGAACTCTCTATTGCGTCTTTAAACTGTTGTAGCATTTTAGTCCTTCTTCTGATTTGCAAATTCTAAAAAATTTCTTTTTAGATTTTTAAGGTTTTCGGCTGAGATATTTAACTCTTCAAGTGATTCTATCAGAATATCCTCTTTTTTGGTTAACTCTTTATCTATCTCGTCATCTTCATTCATTTCACTGATTAACTCTATAAAGTTTTCAATATCATTTTCAAGGGTATTAAGAGCTATATGAGTACTTTCAATGGAGTTGGTAGCATTTAATATTGAGTTATCTATTTTTTGAACTAAGGTATTAAAAGCATCCGTTGCAGATGCAACATCTTCTATTCTATCCATCTTTTCTATTTTTTTAATACCTATAACACTGGCATTTGAGATTATTCTTTTGGATGTAGATGTAAACTTTTGTATAAATTTTATTAAATCTTTTATCTCAGTAATAAGATAGACTAAAAATATTACCAATAAAAAAAAGAGGACATATTCTATATCTTTATATATAGATATTTTCTCTTCTAGTTCTTCATGATATATATCAATAAGAGTATTAAATTCAACTACTAAATCTAAGTTTAAATTATATATAGTATTGACCAGCTCTTCTAAAATTAGGCTTGAGTATGCAACTGTAACTTTATTTAAATCTCTGAAGTTTTGAACTTCTAAATAAAACTTATTCCATAAAATTACGATTTTATCACTGTGTTCTTTTAATGCTTTTGAATCTATTTTCTGTAAATTCCGATCTCTGTTTTGCATGTTTGAGAGGAACTTCTTTATTGAGTCATCAAGTTGTTTATCAGAAGCACTTTTATTTTTATAGATATAAAAAATATTTTTGGCAATTTCTTGAGTAAATGCTTTTTGTTGATTTATAACATTAAGCAAATTATTACTTACCCTCCTTTGTTCACTAAGGTGGTTAAATATAACAGCTATCAGTATTGAAAGCACAAAAATCAATGCAATTACAATCTTAATCTTTTTCATAGTACTTCCTCATATATAGCTTTTAACTCTTTATTATCAATAATACCTATTTTTCCATGATCAATACTGATAATATTATTTCTTTTTAGCCTATTTAAAACACGAGATAAAGTAGCCGGTTGTATATTTAATATCAAAGAGATATCATGACGTTTTATCTTATTGAACATTTCTAAATCATCATCTATCATTTTAGCAACTTTTGTAACTGCATCAAAGATAAATTCTCTATTAAATATATTTTGCATAACTTCTGAACGTTTTACAACCTCATTCATAAGTTGAGAACATAAAACTTTAGTGTCTAAAAATTGTCGTTTGAATTCTTTATAATCGATTTTTAATACGACAGAATCTTCTGTCATTTCTAAGTTTGAAAAAGTTGTAAGGGTATTAGAAGATGGATTATTAATATCTGAGAGTAGAGAGTCATTAGATATATGGTATAAAAAAATTTCATTTTTATGTTTATCTATCTTGTAAGATTTGGCAAGCCCGTTTACAAGAAACTCTATCGAGTCTTTATCTTGATTTTCATAGTGAAGAATATAACCTGTGGTATATTTATGCAAAGTAGAGATAGTACAAATCTTATCTATATCTTTATCATCAAGTGATGAAAAAAATTCAAGTGATTTTACTATCTCTTTTTTTGACAAAATATCACCTTAATTTATAAGACCCTTACATTTATCTATTGATATGTCAAATCTAAAAAGAACATCTTTACTTTTTGAACTTGCATATATATATGAAGTATTAATTCCAGCTTCTAAAAATTTCCGTGATTGCTGACATACCCCTACCGTTACCGCCTTTTGCATTCTAGAATGATCCTCTTTTTTTACAGCTTCATCACTTTTTGCACCGGTATTGATTTCAAATGAAAAAACCATAGTTACATCTTCTGCTTTAACACTTACTAATTGTGTATACTCATCAATAGTTTGAGGCAAACCTTCGTTCATAGAAAAAGCTGCTCTTTGAGCAATCTCTTTGGCTTGAATTTTCATCTGTTCTTTTGGGAACTCACCAGTTCTTGTAGGTATCTCTTTTGCCATTATAGTTGAAACGATTATAGAAAGAACTAAAAACAAATTTTTCATTTTTTACCTTTTTTGAAATAAAGAAGATTATACTTAAAAGTTTCTTATTCTATTTTGATATATATCAATACCTCTAAATATAAAAATGATATACTTCATTTATGAAAAATTTAAATTACATAATCATGCTCTTATTTTTACTCTTTTTAGGTTGTAGTGAAAAGCATACGGACGGTGTTTCAGAGGTGCATTGGGATAGAGATATGTGTTCAAGATGCGTTATGGTCGTCAGTGACAGACATAATACTGTACAAGTTAAAGATTCCAATGGAAAAGTTTATATGTTTGATGATATAGGTTGTATGGTGCTGTGGTTTGAAGAAGAACATCCTGAATTAAAAGACAAATCCAAAATTTATATTACTGATGTAAAAGACGGTTCTTGGATAGATGCAAGAGAGGCTTTTTATACCACTTCAAATGTAACACCTATGGCTTTTGGATTTTCAGCTTACAAATCAAAAAACAATACACCTAAAAATGAAGAAGTGATTGATTATAATGAGGTATATAAAAGAATTTTAAAACCTAAAAAATAGATTATTTTTCTATCTCTACGATAGGTTTTTTATCTTCCATCAAAAGATTTGGCTCTATAAAAGGAGCCAATTTTGCTAAAAAATTCATCAAACTCATAATGGGACTGGCATAAAAAAATTTCAATTTATGATTATGATGCCATAACTGATCTGCATATTGATAAACCTGATGAGAATTATCCCCTATATTGTTAGTATCTCTATCAAAACCCATATAGTTATCCCAGTAGTTATACTCTACAAAATTTGTCTTTGAGAACCTTCCTTCTATATCTTTAACTATATCATCAATATTTCCATATATCTTATTGTGAGTTATATTATTGTCCTTTATAGATGCATGAAAATGTATAGCTTCACCATTGTATGAGATATCATTATAAGAAATATATCTTTTCATACCTTTTGCTTTTTCTTTACCATCAATATAAATCGCCTTAGCATTAAACTTTACAATATTTTTCTCAAATCTAAAGTTTGAAACACCACCTATCATAACACCTATTCCAGCTGCTCCATCTGAGCTTTTTATAGTGTTAGCTGTTACGTTGGTATCTTTTGCACCCATTAGCATTATAGATACGCTATTGTGCTTATAAAGATTGTTCTTAAATATATTCTTTTTACTTAGTGATATATGCGATGCAAACCTATTATCTTTAAAAATATTTTTTTCAAATATATTATTATGTGAATAGTCAAGGGTAACATCCCTTGATTTCTCAATAGTGTTATCTTTAAATATATTATTATGAGAATAATAAATTTTTAGTGCATCTCCTCTAAGGGATATTGGTAGATTTTTTGAAGTTATATAGTTATTTGAAAAAATAGAGTTCTTAACCATCTCCATATTTATTCCATATAAACTATCTTTTATATTACAACCATCTATCTTTATATTAGAAGCTTTAGATATATATATTGCAGAATTCAACTCATACATTTTCCCACCACTACCAAGTATGTTAAGATTTTTCAGTGTAACATCTGAGCTGTTTATATTTATGACGTTACCAAGTCCACTACCTTGAATTGTAGCTTTTTTATCAGTTGCTGAAATGATAGTAAGAGGTTTATTTATTGTTATATCACCACTATAAATTAAAGGAGATAATTTTATTGTTGAGTAAGCAGATGCATTATCAATTGCATCTTGCAATGGGCTTGCAAGAATACTTGATATAAAAAAGATACAAAGAAGAAAAGATTTCATAGTTTTTTATTAGTAAAATCTATGAATCTCTTCCATTATATTGGCAAACTCTATATCATCACCTTTCTCTTTTAGAAAATTAATTAAATATATTCCTGAAGCATCTACCCCATCAGTTTTTTCAATCTCTAAAAGTTTTGCATATAACTCGGCAATAACAGCTAGGACATGTTTAGATATATTTTTTCTAGATGCATGATAACCTATAATTTTTCCGGTATCTGTGTCCTTGCGAATTTCAAACTCTGTAAAAATCCAATAATATCTTCCGTCTTTAGCCATATTTTTAACAACGGCATTTATATTTTTACCTGCAGAAATTGTTTGCCAGAGAAGTTTAAAAACTATCTTCGGCATATCGGGATGACGGACTATGTTATGAGGGGAACCGATAAGTTCCTCTTCTGAATAACCAGAAACCTCTTTAAAGTAATCATTACAGAAAGTAATTCTACCTTTTTCATCAGTCTCACTTACAATATATCTCTTAGGATCTAATTCTATCTCTTCATCTATTGGAGTTGGTCTTTTCATATTATATCCTTCCGTTTAATAGTCTTATTAAAGCATCACTAACTTCGCGGAACCCAAGAACCCTTCTTCCGTTGTATTTTGCAGCAAACTCTTTAGCTTCTTTATATGAGTTAAATGGAACTAAATCATCTCCTGCAGGGCTTGTAGCACGGCTACCGTAAACAAAAAAAGCACCGCGTGCCTCTATAACTTCCATAGTATTAAAATCCACTACTAAAATATCTTTAAAGTCTTTTTCACTTTTAACACCTACATCATGCCATTTACCGGGACGAAAATAAAATTCAAACATAGATTTCGGTGAGCAAAAAAATACTTTTTTACCGTTTTGGAGCTCAATTTTAGAAGCCCATTTTGGGTCTTTATATGGTTTTATATGTCTTACAAGACCTTCTGTTTCTTTTGTAAAATCCATTTCATATGCACCGACTAAACCGAAAAACATTACTAAACTAACAAAAACTTTTAACATAACTACTCCTAAACTAAGTCTTTTTTCTTAAATATTCTAAATCCACCATAGGCAAATAACAGACCTAAAACTAAAGGATAACCTATTGAGAGCAATACAAAAACAATCTGACTCATTGTATCCAAAATATAAAATGCGACAGGTCCCATTACTGTAAGTTCTGGATCAAATAATGATATTGCCGCTACACGAAATATCTCCATCGGGTTTGCAAGTGCTATAAATATTATAAGCTCTTCATTGAATCTTTGAGATAGCATTAAAGAGATTAATGCTATATCTAAAAATGCAAGCATAAATATCCAAACAAAAAAAGCGATTCCCAATGCAACTTCACTAGATTTTACAAAAGAAGATACAAAAAAAGCTATACCCAAAAATGCACTTGAAAGTGAGAAAAGAAGCCCCGTATATAAAAAGAATATACTCCAAGGAATATCTGCACCTATCGTAGCACCATAGATTATAGCTATAAGCATTGCAAAAAATACAGGAAGATAAACCGTTATAAATCTTCCAATTACTTTACCCCAGTAATATTGTTTTAGAGAAATAGGAAAAGAGAGCATATATTCTAAAATATGATTATCTCTATCCCCTGAAATTGAACGGACAGTTGTAATTAATATAAATATAGGCAATATAACTATAGTTATTTGTATATACATAAGTAAAAGACGACTCAGTCCGCTAAATCCCATAACCTGACTCTCTGTAACTCCGGCTATGAAAAACAAGGCTATAAGACCCCCAAATACCAACGAATATATTAAAAACCATCTGGCTCTAATAGATTCTTTTAAATCCAAATATGCGATTAAAGATAGATTTTTCATTATTG
The DNA here is from genome assembly GCA_026193155.1 of Sulfurimonadaceae bacterium. Lineage (GTDB taxonomy): Bacteria > Campylobacterota > Campylobacteria > Campylobacterales > Sulfurimonadaceae > Sulfurimonas. The sequence goes on from JAPHSI010000122.1 coordinate 8,353, forward strand.
TCCTAACACTTTTTTTCTAATTTTTGGATTAGCCATATGCTCACCCCTTAGCATTTTCAGTACAACTTCATCATATGTTATCATACCGTCTCCTTCATTCTCATATGCAGCAAAACCGTAACTCATAGGAGTATTATCACCTATTTTATATTTTGCTTGCAAAATAGGGACATATTTTTTTGTATCTTTTGTAAGAACACGTGGAAAAAACTTTTCTATATCTACATTATTTTCATATGCATAAATTACCATACAGCCAATATCATCAAAATAAAAGTCTTCACCCTTTACTTTGATTTGAGAACTATAAGGTGTTGCATATGCAACATTCATATGACATTCAGGACATTTATTTTTTTGTAAATTCAAGTTAACTTCGGAATCACAGCCCACAAAGAATAGTAAAACAAATACTAAAAAGTAATTTCTAAACTCTCTCATCCGATACCACCTTGCCAAGATCCATATAAATCTGTCTGTTTACTAATTCTTGAACTTCCTCAAGTCTATGGGTAACAAATAAAAGTACTTTATCTTGCTCATTTTGTTTAAGAAGTCTATAAAAGTCATCTCTTGCCTTTGGATCTAAATTTGCAGTTGGCTCATCATAAATGATAATATCACTTTTTTTGGCTAAAGATATAGCAATAAGTAATTTTTGCTTCATTCCTCCACTTAGTTTGAAAAATGATTTTGACATATTTGATTTTAAATCTAACTGCATCTCATTTGCATAATTTAAAATCAACTCTTTATCAACACCACTACTTGTTGAAACATAATTAATAAGTTCATCTATACTTAGTTTTATCGGCGGAGGGAGTTGAGGAACAAAACTAATATTTTCTAAAACTTTAGTTCTATCCTTTATTGGGCTATATCCATTTATGAGAACTTCACCGGAATCTGGATGGTAATACCCAAGTATTGAACGTATTAAAGTCGTCTTCCCGGCACCGTTAGCTCCCATAAGAGCTATGGAATCATTTTTTTTAAACTCACAGTTAATATTATCAAGCGATATATGTGAGCCGAATTTTTTAGTTAAATTAGATATTTTTACCATTATTACACCAAACTTTTTAATCTAAAATCAAATTTTAGGGCATCTTCATGACAAACATCTACACATCTTCCGCATAATGTACAATCTGCACCTGTAATATACTGCTCTGTTATGTTGTTCTCATCAATTTGTTTTTTATACTTTGCTTTTGTAATTTCTAAAACCTGAGGTTCAAAGCAAACATCATGACATACCATACAGCTGTCACAGTTATCATTCCACTGAATTCTTAAAGCTGATACTTTCCCGATAAAACCATAAGTAGTCCCGATTGGACATACATATGTACACCAAGCACGACGAGAATAAAAAACTTCAATCAAGAATACTACAACGACCCATAATAATGCTACAGTCCAACCGTATACAAACATACGACTTAAAATACCTACAACATTGAATGTCTCAAATACCAAATAACCACTTGTAGCTGATAATACTAAAAATATCGCCCAGAAAATATATCTGACTCTTTGATCAAACTTACGCTCTTTTATAATTTTTTTCTTTACAAGCATATTGTGAAGTTTTTCACCGACTTCACTTAATATACCGTATGGACATACCCATGAACAATAACTTCTACCACCTACCAAAACATATACAATTAGGATTGTAGAAGTACCTATTATCATATTTACGGGTAATTCATGCGTAGCTAAAAAAAGTTGCATAGTTGTATAGATATCTATCATATGGAAGCCTAAAAAACGAGAACCGCTTAATGTACCTTCTAATAGTTGTAAATCTATAAAAAACGATAAGAAAAAGAAAAGGTGTATAGCTATTACAAGTATCCATCTTTTCATTCTGTAACTAAAGATTCTTTTTCCATCCCTAGTCGTATCAAAAAAAGTTGACCAAAAACTAGTGTTAGCAATGGTCTCCCGGTTGTTATATTTATCCATAACTACCTCCTATTTGTTCTCTTTAGCCCTAATTGGGAATTCACCTATTTCGTTCGCTAATCTTCTTAAATCACTCTCTTCTAGTTTGATTAATAAACCTTTCATAATGTAGTTTTCTTTTCTACCAGCTTTAAAATCAACCAAGTCTTTATAAACTTTATCTGCACTCTGTCCAAAAAGTTTAGGTCCCATAATACCTTCACCGTTAACACCGTGACATGATGCACATTTACTTTTATATTCTTGAGACACTTTAAATGCTCCTGCATTTCCTGCTTTATCTTTAAGTGCTTTTAACTGTTCTTTTTCTTTTTCTCTATCGTCTTTTTCTTCAGGTAAAACAGTATTCGAAGCATTTGCTGTTTTATCGCCCATATCTTCGATAACTTTTCCATGCTCACCACCATGATATACTGCATCGTCTGTTGCTACAAAACCCATTAGTGCAACTATAAGTATAGTAAGTATCCCAACTATTGTATTTTTCATATTATTTCCTCATCTCTTTAATCTTTTTGTTAAATGAATATATTTCATCCGCAATCTCTTTTATCTCTGCTTCACTCATGTTTTCAACCAAATTAGACATAAGTACGTTTAAGTTTTTATCTTTTTTAAATTTCATAATTTGAGAAAATATATACCCACTGTCTTTGTGCAACAAAGATGGTCCAATTACACCATTTGCATAGTCATTATGACAAGCAGAACATTTAACAATAAATCTTTTAGATAGTCTTGAAACCATCATACTAACTTGAACTTTTTCATATGGACTTCTTACATTCATATTCGCGTCAATGTTTGTTCTTGGTTTTATACGTACAGAAGCATCTTCATTTGCCGGTTTTGCATCTTGTGAGTACGCACTTTTTACACCATAATCAAAATAATATGATTTACTTTGATTTTTATCTCGAGCTTTTTCCTGTACTTTTATAGCATTTGCATCTTTGTTTGCGACTACTTCAATACCGCTTGCACTTGCTTCTTTAGCCTGAGTGATTTTTTCTTCTGTTTGCTTGTTGTCACTACATCCAACTAACAAAATTGAGATAACTAATGCATATATTAAATTATGCATTTTGATAATACTTTTCATATGTACCCCTTGGTTTAATTACAATTGACGGAACTTGAGTCGGACAAACCTCTTCACATGCCCCACACCCGATACAACCATCGTAAATTTCCGGCTTTTTACCGCCAACACTACTATCAAATACCATAGCAATCGCACTAAGTGGATTTGGGATAGGACACATATCTGCACATAATGTACATTGTTTACCTTCAAAGCTATCTAGTTTATCTAGTAAGTCTAGTTCTAACTGAGTTACATTTGTTACATTTTTCGTAAACTCATGCATCTTGGTGTTAAAACCACTTGGTATTGGTGTATTAGTCATTGCTAAACAAGTGTCAGGATGTTCTAAATATGCAATACCCATATGAATATCTTCAGGTTTTTCACAATGATGGTCAAGTGCTCCACTTGGACAAGCAAGTACACAAGGAACTGCACTACAAGCATAACACCCGCGTTTTGTTGCATCAATATACGGTGTTCCTACACCATGACCTTTTGCCATATCTGAGAGTTCAATAGAATGGTAAGGACAAACCTGCAAACATTGTCCACACTTTATACATAAAGCTAAAAACTTATCTTCATCAACTGCACCGGGTGGTCTAAGTCTATTCTCCTGAACTTTTCCATATGGACTAAAAAATACACCAGCACCCATAGCTAATCCTAAAACACCAAGGGTTGAGTATTTTACAAATTTTCTTCTATCGGTTTTTATTGTTGCCATGTCTATCCTTCTATTCTAACTTTTGGCTTTTCATCTTCTAACAAAAACAGCGGTTTTGTAAAAGGTGCTAATTTTGCTAAAAAATTTAGTAATGAGATTACGGGTGAGCCGTAAAAAAACTTTACATCAGGGTTATAAACCCAAAGTTGATCAGCATATTGATATACACGGTGCGGAGTATCTCCAACATTATCCGAGTCTCTATCAAAACCGCTGTAATTATCCCAATAATTTCCAACTATCTCATTTTGGTTTGTTTTGCTCCCTCTACTATCATTTACAATATCTTCAATATTACCCATAATAGTATTATTTTTGATTATATTATTTTCACTTAAAGAATGAAAATGAAGTGCTTCTGAATTATAAAGAACTTTGTTGTTTTCGATCCAGTTATTTGTATCTGGCTCAAATGGGCTTCTATCTATGTAGATGCCTTGTGCACAGTATATTACCGTGTTATTTTTTAAAGTAAAATTTGACACATCTTTAAGTCCAATACCCATACCCGTAGCACCAAGCGAACTTTTTACCGTATTACCTTCAGCTATGGTATCTTTTGAATACATAAAAAAAATACCAACACTGTTATATTTGTAACTATTGTTTTTGACTATATTTTTACCCGCATACATAAAATGAAGAGAATACCTATTATGTTCGCCATAGTTACTTTCTATTAAATTTCCGTGTGAGTACCATACAACCATATCTCTTGATTTGACAAGCTTGTTTTTTCTTATAATATTATCATTTGAATACCATATTCTAAGACCGTCACCTCGAAGACCAAGCTCTAAATCTTTTGAAGTTATATAGTTGTTTTCAACTATAGAGTTAGAAACCATTTGCATATCAATACCGAATAAACAATCTTTAATAGTGCAGTTACTAATCTCACACTGTTTACCTTTTGTCATAGTTATTGCCGCATCTATCGTATCGTTTCTACTTCCGCTGTTAACAATGGTTAAGTTTTTAAGTGTTATGTTTGAACCAACTGTTTTTATAACAGTCCCCTCACCCATACCATCTATAATCACACCATCTTCTTTGCCTATAATAGTAAGTGGTTTATCTATTAATATCTTACCTTTATACACACCCGCAGGAAGCTTTAAAATAGATCCAACAGGAGCATTATCAATAGCATCCTGTAGTATATTTGCTCCAAGAATTGTTGAAAAAAATAAGATAAAAAATAGTTTTATCATAAAATATTACTCAGCTTCCATTTCATGCATAGCTTTTTGTTTTGCAAAAAATGCGAGCAAACTCAATAACGAAATAGCTATTAAGAGATAAAAACCAATCGTTGGATACGAGTGGGTAGTAAACTGAGCAATTTTACCATCACCAAATACTGTCGGCATAAAAGGTTTTATTTTAAATGCACCCCAATCATGCAGATTATGCCCAAACCAATATAACCAATAAGAATAATCAGCTATAAACAGTACTGGTAATGACACAGGTACCAACATTGCATAATTCAAATATTTATTTTCATAAGCAATAAAATATATATAACCTAAAGTTAATAGCAGTAGGGCATATGCGCCTATTTCACGCTCAAATATACCACCAATCCACATTGGATCCATTCCAACATAGTGATTAATTGTATTCATTTCATGAACTTCTCCACTATAACCGTCAAAGTGAAAAAATACCGGGATCCCTTCTGGGAATGCTTCTTTTGGATAGTTTGGTGCTTCAAGCGAAACTGCCCATATCGGTAAAGAAGCTACACCTATTTCACTTGCTGAATCTATCATCTTTTCAAGGTCATTTCTAGCCTCTTTAGGTGTTGTTACACTTTTATATCTACCCTGATTGTACAAGTTCCAAACTTTAGCACTGAATGCTGATACCTCTTCACCTTTACCATTATCAATCTGAGTTAAAACACCGTTAAAAGAGATCATAGGGAATGTGAAAGCGAATGTTAGGACTAAGAGTGCCAACGTAGCAAATATTCTTGCTTTTTTAATACTAGGATGCATTAGTTTTCCTTAATAAAATTAATTGAAACCATTATAACACATTTTGTGTATCTGTGAGTTGATATATATCAAAATTCTATAATAGTCATTACATATTATAATATACAAAATTTAAAAAATTTAGTAATAATTGTTATTTAAACATCTTTTTACTATAATATCCATTCTAAATTTAAAATGGATTTCCAATGAAAAACAAAAAGTTTATGACAATTGGTTTTATAAGTGTAGCAGCTGCATTTTTCATGATGTTTTCAACTACTCTTTTTGCCGCTTCAAAACAAGAAAAAGTAAATAAAGAAGCTTCAAGACTTGAAGCATTAGCAAAGTTTACAAAGGTTATCTCTATTGTTGAGCAATATAATGTTGATGATGTAACAATTGAAGACCTTATGGATAAAGCTCTAACAGGAATGATGCAAAACCTTGATGCTCATTCTAACTATCTTATTGCAAAAGACTATAAACGTCTTAAAGTTCAAACAGACGGTGAATTTGGCGGGCTTGGAATAACTGTCGGAATCCGTGACGGTGCCTTAACAGTCATAGCACCTCTCGAGGGTACTCCTGCAGATGAAGCAGGCTTGGAATCCGGTGATATTATCTTAAAAATAAATGATGAATCAACCCTAAATATGACAATAGATGAAGCCGTAGCTATTATGCGTGGTAAGATAGGTGAACCTATTGATATCACTATAGTACGTGAAGGTGAATCTAAACCAATTGAAGTACATATTGTTCGTGGGAATATCACTATACAATCCGTATATGAAAAGACTATAGATAAAGGTGTTCTTTACATTCGTGTTACAAGCTTTGACAAAAAAGTTAAACAAGACGTTGCAAAAGCTATAAAAAAACATGAAGGCAAAACTAAAGGTATTATTCTTGATTTAAGAAATAATCCCGGTGGATTACTTGACCAAGCAGTCGGTCTTGTTGACCTTTTTGTAAATGAAGGTATAGTCGTTTCACAAAAAGGGCGTAAAGACTCAGATAAGCAGGTTTATACTGCTAAAAGCTCTGAGACTATCAGTAATGTTCCTTTAGTTGTTTTAGTTAACGGCGGTAGTGCAAGTGCATCCGAAATTGTAAGTGGAGCACTGCAAGATCATAAACGTGCTATTGTGGTCGGTGAAAAAACATTTGGTAAAGGTAGTGTACAAGTTGTTCTTCCTATCACTGATGATGAAGCAATTAAACTAACTATCGCAAGATACTATTTACCAAGCGGGCGAACAATTCAAGCTGTCGGTGTGACACCTGATATTGAAGTATTTCCAGGCACGGTAAAAACAAATAAAAATAAATTTTCAATTAAAGAAGCAGACCTTAAAAAACATCTTGAAGAAGAATTAAAAAAAGTTGATTCAAACGATAAAAAAGTATCAAAGAAAAAAGAAGAAATTGATAATAAAGATGTCATTACACAAGAAATGTTAAACAAAGATATTCAACTAAAAGAGGGCGTGGATATTATCAAAGCTCTTATAATTATGAAAGGATAAAAAAGAATGCAAAAAAGAGAACTTCTTTATGAGGGAAAAGCTAAAAAGTTATTTTTAACAGACGATGAAAACTTAGTAATATCAGAGTTTAAAGATGATTTAACAGCCTTTAACGGTGAAAAAAAATCAAGTGAAGCCGGTAAAGGTGCACTTAACAATAAAATTTCTACAGAGCTGTTCAAACTATTAGAAAAAAACGGGATACAGACTCACTTCGTAAAAATGTTAGATGATAATCATATGTTACATAAAAAAGTTGACGTAATCTTAATCGAGGTAATAGTTCGTAATATTGCGACGGGTAGTCTAACTCGTACACTTGGAATTGAAGACGGAAAAGTTTTACCTTTTACATTGGTTGAGTTTGATTTAAAAAATGATGATTTAGGTGATCCAAAACTTAATGACCAACACGCACTTATATTAGGTCTGGTAGATTATCAAGATGAACTTGACAAACTTCGCCGTATGGCAAGACAAGTTAATGATATTTTACGTCCTTATTTTGCTCAAAAAGGTCTTAACCTTGTTGATTTTAAACTTGAGTTTGGAAAAGACAAAGACGGAAACATTATTTTAGTTGATGAGATATCACCTGACAATTGTCGTTTTTGGGATATGGAGAGTGGAGAGAAGATGGATAAAGATAGATTCCGTCAAGGTCTAGGTGGGCTAAAAGTAGCTTATGAGCAAGTACTAGACAGAATATTAAATAAATAGGAAAAAAGAAAAAAATGAAAGCAATAATTAACATATCTCTTAAAGCAGGTGTTCTAGATTCTCAAGGTAAAGCTGTTCACCATGCGCTTGATTCACTTCACTTTAATGGTATTGAAGATGTAAGAGTTGGAAAACAGATTGTTATAAAAATAACTCATAATGATGAAGTAAAAGCTAAAGAAGAGGTTACACAAATGTGTGAAGATCTTCTTGCAAATACTGTAATAGAAGACTATGAGATAGAGCTGGTAAAATAGCATGAAAGTAACAATCCTTCAATTTCCTGGGACAAACTGTGAATACGACACACAACATGCATTTGAAAAGCTAGGTGCATCTACACAAATTCTTTGGCATAAAGCTGAAGAAATTTCATCTGATACTGACTTATTAGTAGTAGCTGGTGGATTTTCTTATGGTGACTACTTAAGAAGCGGTGCAATTGCAAGATTTTCACCTGTTATGAAAGCCGTAAGTGAATATGCTTCTAAAGGCGGAAAAGTTTTAGGTATTTGTAACGGTTTTCAAGTTTTAACAGAGGCGGGATTACTTCCAGGTGCACTAAAAAGAAATGAATCATTACATTTCATATCTAAACATCACCATTTAAAAGTACAAAATAACGACAATGACTTTTTAAAAGAATTAAATAACGGAGATGTTGTAAATATTCCAATAGCACACCATGACGGTAACTACTTTATTGATGAAGACGGTCTTAAAGAACTTAAAGCTAATAAACAGATTCTAGTTACATACTGTGATGAAAATGGAAATGAACTAAACCCTAACGGTTCTGTTGCATCTATCGCAGGTGTTTGCAATAAAGAAAAAAACATATTTGGTCTTATGCCACACCCTGAACGTGCTATGGAGACAATTTTAGGTAGTGATGATGGTATTAAGATGCTAGAAGGGTTTTTAAAAGCATAATGCGTCTCATACTTTTATCTTTTCTTTTCTTGATAACTTTATTTGCTCAAGAAGAATTTGATGATTCTATGGAGTTCAATACTTCAATAGAATCAAATACTTCTCAAGTTTTACAAAGTAAAAAAGTCCTATATATTAACTATGAAGATATCCCTATGCGTATATTAAACGGCGAGATATTTCCTATTACTATTCGATTGTTATCCACAACTGACAATTATGGACAGATAAAATATAATTTTTCTAAACAAGATGGTTTAAAATCTTTAAATTCTATTCCATTTAGAGTAGAAGACGGAAAATATTTTTATGATACTTTTTACTACCTTGCAACATCTGATTGGGCAAGATTACCTGATATTGAAGTCTATATTGAACCAAATCCAAACAATAAGTACGCAAGTACTTTCTTAAATGGAAAAAAACTAAATGTTATAACTCTAAATCCTAAGAAAAACTTCTCAAACATAATTGCAGAAGATTTTGGACTTATTGAATACAAAACTACAAGTTTTGATACTCTACATAACATAATAGTTTTTGTTGCAGAAGCTAAAAGATGCGATATCTCAAATATAGAGTTTAAAAATGTATATAAGCAAGGTATAGAATCTGTCGTTGAATCGATTGAGGATTCCAGAATAACTTATTTTGTCGTTGTGGACAAAAGATTAGAAACATTTAAGTTCTCATACTTTAATCTGGCTCAGAATAGATTTAACAATATAAATATACCAATTATAGTTGATGACGATAAAGTTACTACTCAAACAGATTTAAGACCAAAAGACCAATCAAAAGAGAGGCTAAAACTTTTTGTTGCATTATTGGTTGCTTTAGTTATTTTAATTATAATAGTTTGGAGAAAGAAATATATATATTCAATAATATTAATTTTTCCTGTAGCATATATTTTATTTTTATCTGCACCTTCAAAAGAATTATGCATAAATGAAGGATCAAATATATATTTATTGCCTGTTAGTAACGGTACTATATTTGAAACTACATCTAGCGTTATACATCTACAACAAGAGGGAAAAGCCGAAGGATTTGTGAAAGTAAAATTAAAAAACAATAAAATAGGATGGGTGAAAGATGAAAATATTTGCAAATATTAGTTGGTTGATAGCTACAACAATAATATTTACATCTTTAGGTATTTTAATCCTTTTGTTTCATTTTGTACCTGAGCCTATGGCTCCAAAAATATCAGCTTGGATAATAAGACTCACAACATTTTTTAGCGTAGAAATCGAAGGTAAAGAAGATCCTAAAGCAAATATGATACTTCTAAACCATCAAAGTGATATGGATATAGCTATAATGGAGACCTCTACGAAAAAAGACCTCGCATGGGTTGCTAAAAAAGAACTTTTTGATATCCCATTTTTTGGATACGCACTAAAACTTCCAAATGATATTCCTGTTGAGCGTGAGAGTAAAACATCTTTGATAAAACTTGTTAAGGATGTAAAGTCACGATTGGATATGGGTAAAACAATAACTATGTTCCCTGAAGGTACAAGAAGTACTAAAGGAAAACTATTACCTTTTAAAGTCGGTGCGAAAATGGTAGCTGATAAATATAAATTAATAGTTCAACCTGTTTTAATTATGCAAAGTGCAAAATACTACAATATAAAAAAATACTATTATAAACCCGGTCGTGTTAAAGTCATTTTTTTAGACTCATTTGTAGCAGATAAAACAGACAAAGACTGGTTGAAGAACTTAAGAGAAAAAATGCAAAAGGCATATGATGATGAGCTGGCAAACAATCCTAGCCATAGGTAGCGGAGGCTTTATAGGAGCAGTTCTAAGAGCTTATCTAAATGGTGTAATATCCCACAGAGTTCCTCATGATTTACCTTTTGGCACACTTGGTATAAATCTTATCGGTAGTTTTATTATGGGCATAGTAATAGCATATTTTATGTATACAACGATTTTTTCACTACATGTAAAATCATTTTTATCTACGGGTATTTTAGGTGCATTAACAACATATTCTACTTTTGCCATAGAGAGCTTCTTTTTACTTGAAGGTGGTTATATATTTTTAGCACTTATAAACATAAGTGCTAATGCTTTTGGTACAATTATAATGGCAGGAAGTGGTTTTTACTTAGTAAAATATTTCTTTAAAGTTTAGAACTTATATAAAAAAGTTGTAGTTTGTGTAAAATCATATTTTTTATTTATTCCATTTGGCGGATAAGAATCCAGATCATATGAAGCACTGAATTTTAAGTATATTTGTTGGTAAACTTGAAGGCTTAATTCAAGCGTATTGGTCATCACATAATCGCTAAACTTATCCAATATAGGTTGATAATATAGCGTATAAGCTAATGATGATTTATTTGAGAAATTAACAGAATAAGCAAGATACGTATTTACTCTCACTTCATTCTCATCAGGATCTATAGATGGATTTGTATATCTAATATTTTCATAAAAAGAACCAAGCCCATAATAACCTCTACCACCAATTGGTGTATTAAATATTTTAAATCTAAGTCCAATACCAGCTAACCTTCTATACTCAATAGCTTTAAATTTATCTTCTTGAGTTTGTAAAAAAACTTCATACCTTATAATTTCATCTGTTAGTTTATTTATAAATCTTAGATGTGCATATAATTTATTCGTATCTTCAACATCATTAGCTTCTCCATACTCACCGGATACCTCCAACCATGTCAAATAACTAGTATTACTATCATACATAACTTTTATATCAGCTTTATATGAATCCTTATCCGTATTACCACGTTTTGTTTCAAGCCCAATTTCAACTCCACCTGATATACCGACCTTTTCACCTATCTCAACAGGTTTAATAGATACAAGTGCAAATAACTGATTTGTAATTATTAGTAAAATTATTATATATTTCATAAACAAAACTATATCAAATTACTCTTGACTATATCTGAATA
>JAPHSI010000169.1 GCA_026193155.1 Sulfurimonadaceae bacterium
CATCTACCATTATGAACCACATAGTGCTAGTTTAACACTCTTACAAGAGATAGATAAAGACGGAATAGAATTTAATTTTAAAGATAAAGAACAAGAAAGTGGTTTAATATTTTTAATTTCAAGTGTATATTTTAGAAGCTCGTGGAAATATAAAGACAGAAGTATAAGATATATACTTCTAGATTCAGGGCATCAACTCGGCTCTATTTATGCAGCATTGGCAGTTATGAATAGAGATAGTGAAATAATTTTTGACTTTGAAAAACTTGCACTAAATGATGAATTTGGTTTTAGAGACGATGAGATGTTTACATGTAGTATTAAAAGTTCAAAAAGCAAAGAAAAAGAAGTGTTAAAACTAAGACAAAATCTTCCATATGTTAGTGGATGCGACTATCTTGAAACAAATAGTTTTATAGAAGATGCATATAAAGATTCTGCAGGTTTTGAAGATAATAAAGTCAAAACTCCTGATTTTTTTAAAGACATACCTACAAAACACTTAAAAGCAGCTATTTTAAATAGACGTTCAATCCGTGCATTTAGACAAAGCAGTATGAAAAAAGATGAATTTGAATATATTATGAAAGATATTTTTACTTTTGCAAAGCAAAATAATTTAGAAATTTACTATACCGTGCATCTAGTGGAGGACTTAAAGCAAGGTCTATATAAAAACTCTGATTTACTAAAAGAAGATGATTTTAGAAGTAAATCAAGATATTTAGCACTAGAACAAAACTTGGGTGGACAAAGCGCAGTTACTTTTTACTTTACATCAAGCGAAATAGAAAAATATCAAAAAGTAAATATTTTGAGTGGATTTTTAGCACAAATCATATATATAAAAACAGAATTACTCGGTGTTGGATGTAGTGGTATCGGTGCTTATTATGACGATGAAACAAAAAAGTTTTTAAATACTAATAATAATATATTGTATATGTTAGCGATCGGAAGATAAAATATATTACATTATCAATAAAAAGATATAATTCCACTAATGAAAAAAGAAGCAGAATTTAAAGTAGAATCACCATATCAACCAGCAGGTGATCAGCCTAAAGCGATTGAAGTCTTAACTAAATCTATACTAGATGGAAATAGATACCAAGCACTAGAGGGTGTTACGGGTTCCGGTAAGACACATACCATGGCTCGCATCATAGAAAATGTTAAACGCCCTACTATAATAATGACGCATAACAAAACTCTTGCAGCTCAACTTTACTCTGAATTTCGTCAGTTTTTTCCAAACAATCATGTTGAGTACTTTGTCTCCTATTATGATTATTATCAACCTGAAGCTTACATACCTAGACAAGACTTATTTATAGAGAAAGACTCTGCTATAAACGATGAGCTAGAGCGTATGAGGCTTTCATCTACTGCAAATCTTTTATCTTATGATGATGTCATTGTTGTAGCTTCCGTATCTGCGAATTACGGTCTTGGTGACCCTGAAGAGTATGAGAATATGGTTCAAGCTTTAGAAGTTGGAGATGAGATTGAACAAAAGAAACTTCTGCTTCGTTTAGTCGAAATGGGATATACCAGAAACGACTCTTATTTTGATAGCGGACATATCCGTGTAAATGGTGAAAGTTTAGACGTATATCCACCCTACTTTGAGCAAGAAGCTATTCGTATAGAGTTTTTCGGTGACGAGATTGAAGCTATATACACATTTGATATTATTGATAATAAAAAACTTGAAGAACATAAAACCTTCACTATTTATGCGACAAGCCAATTTAGTGTTAGAGCTGAAAAAATGGCTATAGCAATTAAACGTATTGAAGAAGAGCTTGATGAACGTTTAGAGTATTTTCAAAAAGAAGGAAAACTGGTAGAGTATCAAAGACTAAAACAACGTGTCGAGTTTGATTTAGAGATGCTAGAGACTACTGGTATGTGTAAGGGAGTCGAGAACTACTCAAGGCTACTTACAAACAAAAAGCCTGGCGAAGCTCCATATACACTACTGGATTACTTTGAACTTCACCATAAAGATTATCTTGTAATTGTAGATGAATCACATGTATCACTTCCACAATATCGTGGAATGTATGCGGGTGATAGAGCTAGAAAAGAGGTTTTGGTCGATTATGGTTTTCGTCTACCCTCAGCACTTGACAATAGACCGCTTCAACTAGATGAATATATAAATAAAGCCCCTCATTATCTTTTTGTTTCTGCTACACCCTCTAAGTACGAACTTGAACTCTCAGCCGTTAAAGCGGAGCAGATTATTCGACCTACAGGACTTCTTGACCCTATTATAGAAGTAAAAAGTTCAGATAACCAAGTAGAAGATATACACGATGAGATAAAAAAAGTAACTATAAAAAATGAACGAGTCCTTATAACGGTACTTACTAAAAAAATGGCAGAAGCTCTTACAAAATACCTTGCAGACTTGGGCATCAAAGTGCAATATATGCACTCAGATATAGATACGATTGAGCGTAA
>JAPHSI010000211.1 GCA_026193155.1 Sulfurimonadaceae bacterium
ATCTATCCCCTTATCTTCCATTAACTCATTTATTGCTTCCATATTTACACGGCGAAGTGCAAGTAAAATAAGGACTACTATTGCACCTGTTGCTACTTTTAAAATGGAAAAAGGGTCTGTGTTTACAAATTCTAGTTTTGAGGCAAAAAACCAAACTTCTATAAAAAACAAAGCCAAAGATGCATAACCTATGGATGCATGACGCTGTAGTCTATCTAAAACAGCATGGCGTGCAAACCAGATTATCCAACCAAGCATCCCCAAGTTTAAAATAGCGGTTAAATAAATTCCCGTAATATCAATAAACCAAAAACTTATACGCCCCAGTATCCATAAAATAACGATATATTTTAATTTTTTACCAATTAGCGGAACTAAACCTGGAAATAACTCAGGCAAACCAGTTGCCAAAAAAGCAAGCGTACCAGCAGTAATGAGTCCAAAGAGCATCTCATATATATGCCAAGTAAGGGTGTCGTTCATAAAAGGTATGTTTATAGCTCCGCTCCAAACAAGTCCCCATAAAACCATACTGATAAGCACATACGGAGCAAACACTAAAAAAATCGGACGAAATCCGTAAGCCAAATACGGAGGTACATTCTTTTCATCGGGATAGTATAAATAATGGTTAGTTGCGTGTAACTTCTGTTCCATTACTGTCTCCTTTTCATGGAGCAAAGCCCCATAAAAATTCCTTTCACTAAAGCTACGCCAAAGGCGAGAAAATTTATTGATTTCATTTTAACTCCAATTCAAAAGTGTTTACAATAACTTCATCCTGAAGTATCTTTGCAGTTTCGTTATATACGAAAGTATCATCTCTTTTATCTTGCCCAAGTATATAGTCAAACTCTTTTACTATATGTCCCGGGTCTGCTTTTAGTAAAAGTATTTTATCGCTTAAACGAATAGCTTCCATAATATCATGGGTGATAAACAATATACTTAAGTTATTTTCATTTACTTCTTCAATCAGATGTGTTTGAAGTTCCTGTTTTAGACCTATATCTAATGCTGAAAAAGGTTCATCCAAAAAAAGCAGTGAAGGTTTTGTAACTAAAGCTCTTGCAAAACTAACACGCTGTTTCATACCGCCACTCAAATCTTTTGGAAATTTTTCAAAATCATCCTCTTCAAGACCAAACTTCAAAGCTATTTCTTTTGATTTTAAAATAGCTTCTTTTTTTGACTCGCCTTTTGCTAAAAGACCAAGAGAGATATTGTCTATAACATTTTTCCAAGGGAGTAGTCTTGCTTCTTGAAAAGCAAAAGAACTGCTTATAAAACTGTTCTCTACACTACCCTCTTCTACATCAAGCAAATCGGCACACAGATGCATAAGTGTTGTTTTACCGCCTCCACTCGGTCCGACAATGGATAAAACCTGACCCTTATTTAAATTAAAATTTATGTTTTGCAAAATTTCGGTAAAACCAAAGTGGTGATTTAA
Source organism: Sulfurimonadaceae bacterium (assembly GCA_026193155.1). Lineage (GTDB taxonomy): Bacteria > Campylobacterota > Campylobacteria > Campylobacterales > Sulfurimonadaceae > Sulfurimonas. Next base: position 1,454 of record JAPHSI010000211.1, read on the forward strand.
GTTTTTAACTTCTAATCTCTCCATAATTCAACCTCTCTTTTAATCGGCTCTAAAATAATGTACTCAACAAACATAAGTGAACCTATCATGATTACAACTAAAGCAAGTGCGCTAGGAGTATCTAACTGACTTCTAGCAACTGCCAAAGTTGCCCCGATGCCATCACTTGTCGCAAGAAGTTCAGCCATTACGACTATCTTCCATGCCATACCCAGACCACTTACCCAAGCAGGAAAAACATATGAAAATATATGTGGAAAATATACATCCAAAAACTTCATATGCCAAGGCAGGTTAAAAGAATCTGCCATCTCTTTTAAATCATCATCAAGTGTACGAGTACCTTGCAGAGCTCCTACAAATATAATGGGAAAAGAAGCAACTATAACCGTAAATATAACAGTCTCATCACCCATACCAAACCATATCATTGCTAAGACTATCCAAGCAATAGGAGGCATACCTACCAAAAACGTGACTATAGGACGACTCATCATAGATGCAGTTACAAAAAAACCTGCAAGCAGACCTAAAACAGAACCAAATAATAAAGATAATCCAAAACCTATAGAAGCACGATAAAGTGTTAAATTTATCTCGGCTATGATATTTGGGTCTTGAAGCATTAGTCCTAGCGTTTCAAAAGTCTCTAAAGGACTTGGTAGCACCAAGTCTCCATAGAGCTGATTTCCCATATCCCATAAAGCTATAAACAACAGTAAACTTGCAATAGATCCCCAGCCACTCCATAGATAAGCTGGAAAATCTTTTAGAATCTTAAGAAAAAAATTCACTTTTATAATCCGTAATAAAATGAATTATCAGGAAGTTTCTTGCCTATACTTTTTGGGTCTTCCTCTTTTAATATATTAAAAAAGAATTCAAGTTTTTCTTTTGCATCTGCGGCTTTTACATTATTTAGATTTACATGTGGTATTGAGTCGCTGACTCCATCTTTAGTTAACATATCTATTTTATCGGCTACTAGTACGCCTGCTTTTTGTGGATTTTGTTTATACCAAGAAAGAGATTTATCGTACTCTTCTAAAAATCTTTTTATAATATGTTTATTCTTCATTCTACCCATTACTGCCATTCCTGCTTGAGGGATAGAGTTGTCCGTGTTAAACACCCTTGCCCACTCGTCTTGCAAGTCAACACTTCTGTATAAATCAGGTGCAATAATGCTTACGGGAAAGGACTTTGTTTTTCTAAGTGCTACAGATATTGCAGGTTCTGCCAAGAGACAATGGTCTACTCTGCGTAAAATCAGCATCTGCATCGCATCTATTGGTGTAGATACATATTTTAAATCAAAATCTTTTTTAGGATCTAGTCCTTGTTTTTTTAGAAGTTGTTTAAAAACTATGTCAGGCATATCAGCACGAAAAGGAA
>JAPHSI010000260.1 GCA_026193155.1 Sulfurimonadaceae bacterium
AACATTGGTCACTTATGTGGTATGGAAGGTAAATCTGCAGATCCACAAGGTAAATATATCATTGCACTTAATAAGTTAGCTATTGATAGATTTGACAATGTTGGTCCTCTTCACCCGCAAAATCACCAGTTAATTGATGTTAGCGGAAAAACTATGGATCTACTTGTTGATATGCCTTTACCGTTAGGTGAGCCTCACCAAGCAGTTGCAATCCGTGCTAGTAAATTACACCCACACGTAAGATACAAAATGGGTACAAATGCTAAAACAGGTAAAATGCATAAAGGTAAAACTTTAGCTGGTCAAGAAAAAGTTGTAAGAACTAAAAAAGCTGACGGTACTAACAAGGTAGAGATTTATGCTACATTAGTTCGTTCTCATATCAATCCTGAGAGAGTTACTGTAAATAAAGGTGATGAAGTTATTTGGTATATGACTAACCTTGAGCGTGCTCAAGATGAGACTCACGGATTTACTATCGACAACTTTGATGTACATGCTTCATTAGAGCCTGGTGAAACTACAGAGATAAGATTTATTGCAGATATTGAGGGTGTTTTCCCTTATTACTGTACTGAATTTTGTTCAGCACTTCACTTAGAGATGATGGGTTACTTGATGGTTAAAGACCCTAATAAAAAATATGTGTCTGCTCAAAAACTTAAAATGAAAACAATGTCTAAAGCTGAGTTAAAAGCTGAATATGACAAAACTGTTGCAGTTAATGATGCTACAGATGCGGTTATTCAAAGTGTTGTTAAGTTCTTAAAAGAGAATGGTTTTGATAAACATAAAGTTGTAGCAGACCTAGTAACAGATGCATTTGACCAGTATGGACAAATCCCTGCTCAAAAGAAAAAAGCTGACGCAGCCGCTAAAAAAGGTGACTATGAAAAAGCTGTTCTTTTTGAAAATATGATTTGGCAACTAATGGTTAAAACAGCTGATGTTGGTATTAGAGCAAAAGACTTACTTGTAAGAAAAATTGCTACTAAACAATCTGCTTCTGCAGCTGCCGGTGAGAGAGCATTCGGTGAAGGTGGATGTGGTGGATGTCACGTTATCGGTAAAGTTAGTTCTGGTCCAGACTTAACTGGTGTTCTTGAACGTCACGGTAACAATGCGGAAAAATGGGTAAGCGACTTTATTCTTGATCCGGAAAAAATGTACGATGATCCGTATGTTAAATCTATGATAGATTACTTTAATCTTAAAATGCCTAACCAGCATATGAGTAAAAAAGAAGTTAAAGACATTATCGAATACCTAAAATGGGTTGATGAGAATGCTAACCTATTTTAATAGGTAACTCTTGTTTTATACTATATAACAAAGGATTCTTCCTTTGTTATAGCCACTTCTAAATATATAATCCTTTTTTTTATTAATTTTTATTGATGTAAGTCAGTTTAATATTTGTGTATATTTGTATATAATTGCAAAAATATAAAGAATATAAGGTTTTTAAGAATGGCTTCAATAAAAGAATATTTAACAAACGATCATCGTAGATGTGATGAAATTTTTGCTTCAATGGAAGAAGCTGCAAATGAATCATTAGCCGATGCAAAAGAACTTACTCAAGAATTTGTAGATGCGACTGAGAGACATTTTCAGATGGAAGAACGTGTAATGTTCGCAGAATTTGAGCAAAAAACAGGTATGACGCAAGGTCCAACTGCTATGATGAGACAAGAACATACTCAGATGCGCTCATTAATGCAACAAATGATAGATGCTATAGACGCAAACAATAAAGATAAGTTTTTTGGTTTAACAGAAACATTAATGATACTTCTTCAGCAACATAATATGAAAGAGGAACAGATGCTTTATACTATGGCTCAGCAGCATTTAAGTGCCGATGCAGACAGAATTGTAGATATGATGGATTCAATAGTACCAGAGTAAGATATGGAATTAACCGGCTTATCAACAGACCAAGCACCACCTATTTCAGCACCCCTTAGATTTTTTTTAACTGCGCCAATATTTGCTATGTTGGCAGGAGTTTTGATATTTACAACTGAAGCTCAAACGTTGATGAGTAGATACTCATATGAGACTATAGCGATAACTCATGCACTAACAATAGGTTTTTTAGGTTTTGTGATGCTTGGAGCTCTTACTCAGATGCTACCAGTTTTAGCAGGAGTGAAGATATATAAAGTTGAGTCACTTACTATAGCTTCATATATACTTTTAGTAATTGGTTTGTTGTCTATGGTTTTTGGATTATATTTTCAAAAACAAATATTGAATTTTATTGCTTCAGGTACACTAACCTTGGGATTTTTACTCTTAATCATACCTATGCTTTTTGCAATAAAAAAAGTTGTTAATTTTACACCTACGGTTAAGGCAATGGGTGTAAGTTTAGTCTTTGCATTACTATCTATTCTTTTTGGAGCACATCTTTTGGCTTCTCATGCAAATTCAAATATTACAGATTCACATTATATATTTGCAAATATTCACAGTGTTTGGGCAATATTTGGTTTCGCAGGGCTTTTAATAATTGGTGTAGCTTTTCAGGTACTTCCGATGTTTTACGTAGCTCCAAGATTTAAACAATTTTGTAAAAAACGTGTTGTTTTATTGATATCTATTGGACTAATACTTTGGGCTGTAACAAGTATATTTTTTAATTCTTATGCTGTAGTTACAAAAATATGGATAGGTATATTTTTTTGGGCATTTGTTACAACTGTTTGGATAAAACTAAACCAACGCCGTCGACCGATAACCGATGTTACAGTTTTATATTGGAGAAGTTCAAGTGTATTTCTAACAATTGGAATTTTTGCATGGGTATTTAACACATTTTTAGACGATAAAATGATAGTCCCTGTCTCTATATTAATAGGTGGAGGGTTTTTAATCTCTATAATGATAGGGATGTTGTATAAAATTATTCCTTTTTTAGTATGGTTTCATTTAAATGCTAGAGGTTATATGAATATTCCAACAATGAATGAAATGATAGATAAAAGAGTCTCAAAAATACAATATATTTTATATGTTTTATCACTTATAGGTTTTACAATTTCATACTTTTATCCTAAATTTTTAGAGCTATCTTCACTAAGTTTTATTTTGAGTATGATACTTTTAGAGTATAATGTCATTAATCCAGTGTTGATATATTCAAAAATCATAAAAACTAAACCTGATTTTGATATGTCCGCTTTTGGTATGATGCAAGAGGAATAATAATAGTGAAAAATATTATACTTATTGGTTTTATGGGTGTCGGAAAGGGTAGTGTAGCTCGTGAAGTTATCAAACATTCCGAATATATTGCCATAGATACTGATGATTTGATTGAATCTATGGAAAATAAAAGAATAAAAAAAATTTTTCAAGAAGATGGAGAAAAGCATTTTAGAGCTATAGAAAAAAAAGTAGCACATTGGTTACAAACAAGTGTAAAAAATACACTTATCTCAACAGGTGGCGGCTTTTATAAACAAAAAAATATTAAAGATATTGGAAGTATAGTTCTTCTTGATAGTCCGTTTGAAGAGATTATAAAAAGAATTAAAGAACATCCAAACGCTGTGAAAAAAATTAAAAAAAGACCACTTCTAAATGATATGAAATTAGCCGAAGAGTTATATAATGAGCGTCGTCCAGAATATCTAGAAGTAGCAGACTATGTGATCGATGTTACAAATAAAAGTGCATATGATTGTGCAAAAGAACTTTTGAAAAAGGTGAAAAAAAATGCGTAAGATTTTAATAATATTGCTTTTAAGTGTAATCTCACTATTTGCTTCTGGTGTTAAATGGGAAAATGATTATCATAGTGCTATTAAAGAAGCAAAAAAACAAAATAAACCTGTTTTGTTTATAAGTTCTCGCCATACATGTAAGTATTGTGTAGTGCTAGATGAAACAACACTTAGAGATGCGAGGGTGGTTGATGGTTTAAACAGAGACTTTATTTCTGTAATATCTTATTCGGATGAGAGAGACTATATGCCTCGTGAGTTATGGAGACCTGGAACTCCTGCTATTTGGTTTTTACTTCCATCTGGTGAACCAATGTTTGAGCCTGTCATGGGTGCTATAGATGCAAATAACTTTTTAAAAGCATTAACTATTGTAAAAGAAGAATTTAAAAAAAGACAAAAAAAGGAAAAGAATGATTTTTACAAACTCAAAAAGTAGTAATTTTAATATAGAGTTTGAAGAGCTTCTAGGTCGTGGTAAAATGGATATTGCCAATGTAAGTACTATAGTTGGCAATATTATTAATGAAATTAAAGAAAAGAAAAATAATGCA
>JAPHSI010000056.1 GCA_026193155.1 Sulfurimonadaceae bacterium
AATTCACCCTCAACGAGTACTCGTGTAAAACTGGTTTCAAGTAAAGTTTTTATCTGTTCATTCAGTGCCGATACACTAAGGGTATTCATACATCTCTCCAAAAATATTTACGTGATTATAGCATCTAAGATAATAAATATGACAAAATGCCATATTTTTAAAGGTAAATCATTTTAGAGAGTATAATTTCTCAAGTTTTAAAGTGAGGCAAAATTATTATGGCTAAGAAAAAAGTACTCTTTGAGTGTCAACATTGTGGGATGACAACTCCAAAATGGATGGGAAAATGTACTAACTGTGGAGCTTGGGATTCTTTTATAGAGTTAAATGAGCAACAACAAGAGGTAGTTAAAAAAACAAAATCCACTTCAAGCCAAGAGGCTAAAGCTATATCCATAAATAAAATTAAAGAAGAAGAAATATATAGGTTTTCCTCTAACGATGCTGAACTTGATACAGTACTAGGCGGTGGTATAGTCCCTGGTTCACTGACTTTAATAGGGGGAAGTCCAGGCGTTGGAAAATCAACACTACTTTTAAAAGTCGGAGGTCTAATATCTTCAGCAGGTAAAGATGTGCTTTATGTAAGTGGTGAAGAATCAAGCTCACAAATAAAGCTTCGTGCAAACCGCCTTGGGGCAAATCAAGACAATCTATACTTACTGAGTGAGATAAGACTTGAACAGGTTTTAGTTGAATTAGAACATCACGACTATAACTTTTTAATCATAGATTCTATTCAAACACTATATTCTGAAGCTATCACATCAGCTCCCGGTTCTGTTACGCAGGTTAGACAAATTACATTTGAACTTATGCGCATAGCGAAAGAAAAAGACTTGGCCATATTTATAATAGGTCACATTACAAAAGAAGGGTCAATCGCAGGACCTAGAGTGTTGGAACATATGGTCGATACAGTTCTATATTTTGAGGGTGATTCATCACAAGAACTTAGAATTCTAAGAGGATTTAAAAATCGTTTTGGTCCTACAAGTGAGATTGGTGTATTTGAGATGCGAAGTGACGGTTTAGTATCAGCTACAGACATTGCTTCTAGGTTTTTCAACCGAGATTCTAAGCAAGCAGGCTCTGCACTAACTGTTGTTATGGAAGGTTCTCGTCCTATCATACTAGAAGTTCAGGCACTTGTAAGTGAGAGTCATACAGCAAATTCAAAAAGACAAGCTACAGGTTTTGATAATAACCGTTTAAATATGCTTCTGGCACTTTTAGAGAGAAAATTAGAGATTCCTCTTTCTGGTTATGATGTATATATAAATATTACAGGTGGTATAAAAATTAATGAAACTTCGGCAGATTTGGCAATTCTAGCAGCAATAATATCTAGTTTTAGAGATCGTGCAATATCAAAAGAGACAATTTTTTTAGGTGAAGTATCTTTAGTTGGTGATGTTCGTGAAGTGTTTGGTTTAGATGCTAGACTAAAAGAGGCTCAAATGCAAAATATAAATAAAGTTCTTTTATCTAAAAAGCCGTTAGAGAAAACAAATATGAAAACATTTATAGTCGATGAAGTAACAAAACTTTTAGAATGGTACTGATTTAACATATTTTTTACCAATTAAAAGCTATAATCAAAAAAAATTTCATAAGGGTTTTTAATGATAGATGCAGAATTTAGAAGTGAAGAAAGATTCTCAAGACTTGCTCTTGCATATACAAATGCTGAGGAAAAAGAGAAAGTAAACAAATGTGTTGATGAAATAATATCAACATACAAAATAAAACCTGAAATGCATACAACTGCCACATCTAGCGGCAAAGAGGTATTAGTAATAGAATATCATGATGATTTAGACCGTACATCTGGTGCTATTTTTGAAAAAATAATGAAAGAATTAGATATAAAAAACTGTGATTAATTTACAAGAGTATGCCCAAGGCAATAAACTTTTTAGATCTTACTTTAAAAAAAACAAAGAAGCTCTTCTAGACCTTGTAAAAACAGGTCAATCCCCAAAAGCTCTTTTTATAGGATGCTCTGATTCAAGGGTAATTCCAGATTTAATGGTTCAAAGTGAACCTGGTGACTTGTTCGTTATAAGAAATGTAGGTAATTTTGTCCCGCCATATAAACCGGATGAAGACTTTCATGCTACAGCTTCAGGAATAGAATATGCAGTTAGTGTTTTAAAGGTCGAAGAGATTATTATATGCGGACATACCCACTGTGGAGCATGTGCATCTTTATACCAAGATATAGAAGACCCATCACTGGTTCATACTAAAAAATGGCTAGAACTTGGGCAAAGTGCAAAAACATCTGCAGTTTTAAGCTTAGGTTCTGATGCAAATAAAGAAGAATTACTAAGGCTTACTGAAAAATTGTCGATTATAAAACAAATAGAAAATATTCTTACATATCCAAATGTTAAAAAAAGATTCGAAGAGGGAAGCCTTACTATACATGGTTGGTACTATGATATAGAAACAGGAAACATTGATTATTATAATGCTGAAACATATGAGTTTCTGCCTCTTAGAAGTTTGATAGAATGTGATATTTAAGATATACTAATAAAATAAAATTTAATAAGGATAGTTATGGCTGAAGAAGAAAATAAACAAGCACAAGAAGAACAAGGCGAAAAAAAATCTGGTAATATGCTGATGATTATCATCATCGCTGTTTTAGTTCTTATAATTATAATTGGTGCTGTTTTAGCTGTAGTTTTAATGAGTGGAGATGATGAGAACGTAAGTGAAGCTGCACCTATGGCAAAACAAAGAGTTGCACCATCAAGAACAAAAAGTACTTCTTCTGTAGTTGATAATTCAAGAAGACTAAGTGAAATAGGTATACTTTATCCACTTGATACTTTTACTGTTAATCTGAAAAGTGATTCTGGTAGAAGATACTTAAAAGCTACTATAAGTTTAGAACTTAGCGGTGAAGAATTAAGTTTAGAACTAGACGCAAAAGCACCTGTAATTAGAGATAGAGTGATTAGAATATTAACATCTAAGACATTAGAAGAGATATCTTCTAAAAAAGGAAAGCAAAAAGTATCTGACCAGATTATGGATACTTTAAACTCTATTATTTCTGATGGCAGCATCCAAGGTATCTACTTCACTGAGTTCGTTATTCAGTAGGCTAATTTTTCTCACTATGAGTTGATTTATAAAACTCTTTAACTTTTAGTGAGAGCTCTTTTACTCTTTTTGTAACTA
>JAPHSI010000145.1 GCA_026193155.1 Sulfurimonadaceae bacterium
ATTAAAAAGTGAAGTCAAATTTTTGTTTTTATTATCAATAATAGGTGTTGAGTTATGAAAACCAATAGCTGCAAAAAGATTGTTTGAACTATCTGTTATGTATTTTAGTGATCCGCCTAATGCAGTTGCATATGCATCATTAGCCGTATCTTTTTTATTTATATCATAATGAAAAAATGTAATATTACCTGTGCTATTTGCATTTTTAAATGCATCATATAGTGCATCTGCATAAAGTATATTTGATAAAAATATTAAAAATAAATACTTAATAATTAATCCCCTTAATCTAAAGTATAAGTAGCATCCATGCAGTACCGATTGTTAAAAAAACAAGAGTGTTTGTTAGTGTTATTATTCCGCCGATTTTATATATTTCTCCAGCTTCTATATACCCACTTCCTAAGTATATTACATTTGCAGATGAACCTTGGGGTGTAATTATAGCGTTAAAGTTAGTCGCAAAAAGCAGCATTAAAGCCATCATCTCAGGTGGAACACCTGCATTTATCCCCACTCCAAGAAAAACTGAGAACAGTGCTAACATTTGTGCAGTTTGAGATACAAAAAAGTAGTGTATTAGGACATATCCAACTGTTAAACCTATATATACAATAGGCCATGAAAAACCATCTACCACAGAAGAAATATTTTCACCTACCCATCCCATAAAACCGAATTTATCCAGATGCACACTCATTGCAAAAAGAATAGCAAACCATATTAGTGTACCAAGAGCATTACCTTCACCTCGTAAGTCATCCAAAGTAAATATATTACTAAGCATAAGTATTGCAAGACCTAAAAATGCTACGGCAGTTTTATCCAAATTCCATGAACCTGACATGACCCACAAAAAAACCATACCAAGGAATGTAGCAGCCATTATCCATTCATTTCTACTGACTTTTCCCATAGTACTAAGTGCATCTTGTGCTATTTGAGGTGCTTCTGGTGTCTCTTTAATTCCAGGCGGATATATTTTAAATAATATCCATGGTACTAAGAAAAAAAGAACCATAACAGGTACAGATGCTGCCAAAGCCCATAGTCCGTATGAAATTTCTACACCATACTCCATAGCCATTTTCGCACCTGCTGGGTTTGCTGCCATTGCAGTAAGCCACAAAGTTGAAGATAGTGTAAGTCCAGCCATAGAAGACATCATTAAAAAAGCACCGAGTTTTTTTCTTGTTCCGTCTGCTACTTTTGAGCCACTGTCTGCAGACAGAGCATTTACAATAGGAAATAAAACACCGGAACGAGCAGTATTACTTGGAAAAGCGGGAGATATAAACATATCTGCGGCAATAACCGAATAAGCAAGTCCCAGAGAACTTTTTCCAAATTTTTTAATTATTAAAAAAGCGATTCTCTTACCAAGACCAGACTTAATCACTCCGCGGGCTATTAAAAAGGCGATTATAATCAGCAGTATAAAACCTTCGCCAAAACCGCTATATGCCTGTTTTGATGTCATTGTCCCTGTTAAAACCGCTATTGAGACGGCTAAAATAGAAGATGTTAGTATCGCCATTGCATTTAATATAACTGCAAAAATTGCACTTATAAATATGGCAAACAGATGCCATGCTTGTGCATCTAGACCATTAGGGACAGGTGAAAACCAAATAGCAATACCTATAAAAAAGACTAAAGCTTGCATATAGTGTTGTTGTATGGTTCCTTTTGGATGATGCGACATCTATCTTCCTTGTTTAATATCTTGCTAAATTGTAATAGACATTATATCTGATTAATGTTTTTTCACTTGGTCTTGGGTATCTGCTGTATGCATATTCAATAGTTTCTTTTGTAGTATCATCTAAAATATAATAACCGCTTTTTTCTAAAAACTTAAAATCAGTCATGTCACCGTTTGGATGCAGATAAAATTCAATTACGTTTGTTCTGTTGACATTAAGGTCATTTGGTAAGTTTACTCTAGCTACACGATTTAGAACTTGTTGGGTAATTCGCCTCATAATCTCTTGATTGTCAAGTATATATTTTTGTTGACCAGGACTTAACTCACCAAACTCGTCTCCATATAGTTCTTTAATATTGTTTGCAATGCTACTGCTGTTTTTATTCTTGTTTTTGGTCTCTTTTTTTTCATTAGCTGAGTTATCTTGCGAAAGCATATCATAAAGAGATTTTTTTTCTTTTTTCTTTTTTTCTTTTTTTAATATTTTACTTGCATTAATTTCAGATAAAAGGGGTATATATGGCTTTGTCGGTGGTAAAGGCTCAGTTTTTTTTACTATTGATTTGGGCTCTTTTGTTTTTTTTGTTTTAGATTCGTTTAGCTTTGGTGTTTTAAGTTTTTGTTTTGGTTTAAACCTGACAGGTGGTTTTTGTACTAATTTTTTTAGTTGTGAGCCTTTTGGCATTGGAGGTGCTATTTTAGGTTCTGGAATTTTCTTTTTAGTTAATCCTGACTTTTTATATTTTTTAGGTAACTCTTTGAGTGAAATTTTTATCTTTTTTTCTTCTTCGTTTTGCTTTGGTTTTTCAATCTCCATAGTTCCAAGCAGCCAAAATAACAGTAAAAAGATAAAGTGAATAAGTAAGGCTACAAAGAGTGCAAAGTTTGAACGGCTCAATAGGTTTCCATTTTTTAGGGTTTAGCGGATTATATCAAATGAAAATTAATACTACTTCGCTATAATCATAAAAAATTTTCCAAGGTTAAAGTATGAGTAAAGATAAATCACTAGAGGCTTTCAAAGAAGCGCAAGAATTAATTCCAGGAGGAGTTAACTCACCTGTTCGTGCATTTGCGAGTGTTGGTGGAAGTCCGGTTTTTGTAGAAGAAGGTGAGGGTGGATACCTTAAAGATATAGACGGTAATAAATATGTGGATTTTGTTCAAAGTTGGGGGCCTCTTATCTTTGGTCACCGCGATGAAAGTATTGAAAAAGCCGTAATAGAAGCTGTAAAACACGGTCTTAGCTTTGGTGCACCTACTTTAGCTGAAACAGAGTTAGCCAAACTTGTTATATCTATGTTTGATAGCATCGATAAGGTAAGGTTTGTAAGTAGCGGTACAGAAGCCGTAATGAGTGCTATTCGTTTAGCTCGTGGTTTTACGGGACGTGATGATATTGTAAAGTTTACGGGATGTTATCATGGGCACAGCGATTCACTTTTAGTTCAAGCTGGAAGCGGTGCCGCAACTTTTGGTAACCCTTCAAGCCCGGGAGTACCTGCTGACTTTACAAAACATACACTTTTAGCACAGTATAATAATATAGAGAGTGTAAAAAAATGTTTCGCAGACTCTAAAGATATTGCTTGTGTTATTATAGAACCGATTGCAGGAAATATGGGTCTGGTTCCTGCCGATAAAGTATTTTTAAAAGAGCTAAGAGAATTATGTGATGCAAACGGTGCATTACTTATTTTTGATGAAGTTATGAGTGGTTTTCGTGCTAGTATAAACGGTGCTGAATCTATAACAGCAACTAAGCCTGATATTGTAACACTTGGAAAAGTTATAGGTGGCGGTATGCCTGTCGGTGCATTTGGAGCACGTCGTGAGATTATGGCAAAACTTTCACCTGAGGGTCCTGTGTATCAGGCTGGAACTTTAAGTGGAAACCCTGTAGCTATGGCAGCTGGATATGCAGCACTTTCAAAATTAAAGAAAAATGCTCCTGTTTTAGATGTACTAAATAAACGTGCAGTTCGTTTGGTAGAAGGTATGAAAGAAGAAGCTGCTAAATGTGGTATAACTATGCAGATAGATACACGTGGAAGTATGTTTGGGTTTTTCTTTAATGAGAATGAGGTTAAAAATTTTGAAGATGCATGTACATGTGATTCAGACTTTTTTGCAAAATTTCATCAAGGTATGTTAAATGAAGGTTTTTATTTTGCATGTTCACTTTTTGAAGCAGGCTTTATTTCAACTGCAACTACTGATGAGATGGTAGAAGATTGTATAAAAGCTAGTGCAAAAGTATTTAAAGAGATTTCATAATGGAAAATAAAGAACAAATCTCTAATGAAGAGATAGAGACTAATGAAAAGCCAAAAGTTAGACAGGTTGTAGAGGCAGTTGATAGTCTTTCTCTTGGAATATCAATGGTTGTAGCTGTTGCTATGGGTGTTGGTATCGGATTAGTTTTAAAAAATTTAACAGGGGCTGCTTGGACACTTTGGATTGGTGTGTTTATCGGTGTGGCTGCTGCAATACTAAATGTATATAAAGCATATGAGAAGCAAAAAGAGGGCTACGAAGAGTTAGCTAAAGAGCCTCGCTATGCTATAAAAAAACAATTGGAAGATGAAGATGATGAGGATTATGGTGATAAAAGTTATTAAATTAATTGCCGTAACTCAAATATTTATATTTACAACATACTTTATATCTGCAGGGTTTTACGCAAATTTTCAAGTTGCATTTTTAAGTAGCTTTATCATAATGTTTGGCTCATTTTATGCTCATTCAAAGATGGTTAATTCAAAGATAAAAACACAAAGTTTTGAGAATGACAGAGATGCACTAGATATTATAGATGATCCGCATGAACTATATGATGAAACACCTGTAAATGAAGCAGAAGATTTAGATTTAAAGCAGATAGTTAAAGAGGAAAAAAAGAAGATTAAAACCTTTAATTTAAAAAGTATAAAAGAGGGTGGAAGTGCTTCTTTTTCTATTTTTAGACTTGGAGGCTATCTATTCTTGGTTTTAGGTTTTATTGCACTTAAAAATAATGAGATTTTGGATATTAGTGTATATCTGCCGTCTTTGCTTGTAGGAATAGTTATCGGTTATTTAGCTTCAAAAGAGATATTTAAACAAATATCTCTTTTTTAACATATACATCTATTCAGTAATCATTGGTAGGTTTATTGTTATTTTCTTTTGTATATCTACATGTATATTACTGGAATCAACCAGATTCTGTAGTTCAGAAATTTTATTTTTCTCTTGAGTTTGTGATGAAATTTCAATACTGAAAAGTGAATATTTTTTCTTATCAAATATTATATGTTCACCAATTCTATAATAAATTTTTGTATTAATACTATCATTTTTAATAAAGCATGAATATATTTTATTTAGTATTTTTATAAAACTGTTTGAATCAATAATAATTTCTGGAATAGTAGGGTCAAACTCTTTTGAAAAGGTAGCTTCAGAGTTTATAGAGTTTGTTGATATACATAAGTCCACAAGTGTATATATGTTTGTTAGTTCACCTGTAGGTTTCTTATTGTTTAACTTAAATGAAGGTGTTTGGTAAAGTTTTATACCAATCTCATTTTCGTTTTCATACCCAACAGTTAAACCAAAGAACTTTTGCTGAGAAAATTCAACATCTAAAAATGTAGTTTTAAATCCAAATGTAACATTTGCATAAGTCATCGCTAATTCAAACAATTCTTTAGCATTAAAAGGATTTACAATAAATTGTGCTTGTTCATTTAATGAAAGGATTTTTCCATCTGAGCTAAAAAGCACAAATGGATTGAAATCATGTTCGAGTAATCTTTGTTCAAAACTCATAAAGTCTATTATTCTTCAATATAATTTTTAAGCTTACGCCCAACTTTAGGGTGTTTAAGCTTTTTAATAGCACTAGATTCAATTTGACGAACACGTTCACGTGTTACAGTTAGTTCTTTCCCGATTTCTTCTAAAGTTCTGTCACTTTCATCATCCATGATCCCAAAACGTAGTTTAATAACAGCTTTTTCACGCTCATTTAGTTGCTCAAGAACTTGTTCAATTTGAACTTTAAGGTCATCTTTTAAGATCGCATCTGAAGGACTTAATGAAGTTTTATCCTCGATAAAGTCACCAAAACGACCATCCTCTTCACTTCCTATTGGTGCTTCAAGAGAGATTGGCTCTTTTGTAATCTTAATAACGTTTTTAACTTTCTCAACTGAAAGCCCAACATCTTCTGCAATTGTCTCAACATCCGGCTCTTTACCATGCTCTTGTAGGTGTTTACGCATAATCTTATTGATACGGTTAATAGTCTCAATCATATGAATTGGGATACGAATAGTTCTAGCTTGATCTGCAATAGCACGTGAAATTGCTTGACGAATCCACCATGTAGCATAAGTTGAGAATTTATAACCTTTTTGGTATTCAAATTTGTCAACAGCTTTCATAAGACCGATATTTCCCTCCTGAATTAAGTCAAGGAAAGGTAATCCACGGTTTGTGTAACGTTTAGCAATAGATACAACTAGTCTAAGATTTGATTTTGCCATTTTTGTTTTAGAAATCTCAGATATATTTTTACCACGTTTAATCTGTTCTAATATGTCTGCAAGTTTTTCAGGTTCCATATCAAAAGAGTTTTTAGAAGCCTCTTTTGTTTGAACAAGTTTTTTAATTTCCATATAAGTACTAACCATAGTAGCTTCAGGAACCATATTTAATATATCTTCTTTGGTTAGTGAACAAATCTTATCTACAAGAATTCTGTGGTTTGCTTTTAATGTAGCATTAAAAAGTGGTAATTTATACTCAAGACGTTTAAGCTCTTTGTCGTAACCTTCATCACTTTTTAGTGCAGTCTCCATTGAACGCACAAGTTCATTAATAAGTTTAGAAGTCGGTCCAAGCTCTAGAAGGTTTTCTTTTAAAATTTGTTTTTTAAAAGTTGACCCTAAAAAGTAAGTTACAACTTCTTCATCCATTTCTCTAGAATCTACATTGTCCGGTGCTTTAGAATTAAACTTTACCCAATCTTTTTTTGCTTTTTCAAGCCCTTTAAAACTGGTAGTTACTTTTTCAACACGAGATTTATCTTTGGCACTTAGAGTTTTTTCTCCGTCTTCAGTATTAGATTCGTCAGAAGTATCTGAATCATCATCTTCACTATTGTCATCTTCAAAACTTCTAAAAAGTTCTTTAACACGTCTTTCGCGATTTATTAAAGGCTCTTTATAGTCAAGTATAAAGTCGATTAAATAGGGTACTGAACAAATAGCATCTATTATAATACTTTCACCATTTTCAATC
>JAPHSI010000116.1 GCA_026193155.1 Sulfurimonadaceae bacterium
ACACTACTCTTAATCCTGGAACATATTATGTTGTTATGGAGTCAAATGGAACTTTTGTAGGTGATTATGTATTTGAATCTACTTTTAATTCATCAGGTGAACTTGCTATGCCGGATGGTTTTGATGGCAGAGATAACTATAATGCAGAATATGTTATATATGGAGACAGATATATATATGTAATTGAACCTGATAATCACGTAGCTGTGTATAACCATCTTTTACAAGCCGTAGCTCGTGAAATGTCTGCTGATGGTAGTGTGGATTATTCAAATAATTGTGGAAAGCCTTTTTATTATGATACAAAACTATATATCAATAAAACATATATAGAAAATGGTACAGCTACTTGTAAAGAGTATGCATCCATATCAGTTGAAAATACAGACTCTCACTTTGAATATGAGTCTATGGGATATAGTGAAATATATTATGATAATATTAATTCGGTTTCTATAACTGATAGGTCTATAATTAATATAGATAATGATTATGTTTATGAATTTTCTAAATCAGAGGGTTCTATTTTTAAAACTTTGTATTCAGAAATAGATAAAAGAGATGAATATAGTCAATATGTATATAAAAGAGCCTATGGGCATATAACAGGGATGACAAATCTAAATGATATAAAAGCTCTTAAAAATGATGAAAATATTGATATTGTTGCAGTAAATTCAAATATATCAATTTATAAAACAAATCCAGATTCACCTGTCTCACATACTTATCAAGTTTATGATGAATATGGGTATCCTGTGTATGATGAGTTAAATAATCCAGTCTATGATACATATATTGATTATGAACCGATTTTGATTGGAACAAAAACTTTTCCTGTAAGTGGGAATGTAATTGATATGCATATAGATAGAGAATCAGATGTAGTATACGTATTGAATGAAAACTCAACGAATATTACACTAATCAATTATGATATAAATGATGTCACATTATCAGCATCCACAAGCGTAGACATAGGTGTACAAGCCAGTGGTATGTTTATAAAAGAAAATAAAATATATTTTACAATTGAGGATTCTAGCTTTCACGGTATGAAAGTATATGATTATCCTTTAACAATATCAGCTACAGCGGTAAAAGAAGCTGAGAATATAGGAGCAAATTTATCTGCCCCATATACTTGGGACGGGACTACATTTAATTATCTATCAAATCTATCTCCTAAAGTTTTTTATTTAGAACAATCATTTGTAGATGGACAAACAATTGGTACATATTCTGTTGCAGAAGAGGATAATATAAAAGAGGGAGAAGAAGAGTTGTTTGAAGGCTGTTTTATAGCAACTGCTGCATATGGAAGTTATTTTGAATCACATGTAAAAGTACTCCGTGATTTTAGAGATAATATATTGTTAACAAATTCATTTGGTAAAAAAATAGTAGATTTTTATTATAGAAACTCTCCTTATATAGCTTCTAAAATAGCTATGCACAGTGGTGCTAAAAATATTATTCGTCAAATGCTTACTCCTATTGTATATTTTGTTAAGTATCCAGTTGTTTTTATCGGAATATTTACTTTATTTATTTTAGGTTTTTTAATAAGAGGGTATATAACTAGACGAAAGGTGGTGTTATTATGAAAAAGTTAAAATACATATTTATTTTATCATTCTTTTCACTTTTTTTTGTTGCTTGCCAGGATATTACAAATAGTTTAGGCACGGATGAAAATACCGATTCACCAACTTTGAGGACTTTCTTAGCTAATATTGACGCGAATGAAACTACAGCAAAATCATTAGGAAGGGTTGATATTATATCAACAGGGGGAGCTTCAATAAGTAGCTTTAGACTTCAAGGTAGTGGATATACAAACTTTAATATATCCTCAACGGGAGAAATATCAACTAGAAGTAATACTAATTTAAATTGTACTACATATAAAAACTATGATTTAGAAGTTATAGCGACAAATAAATATGGTGATAGTAATAAAGCTCAGGCACTTATACAAGTTAACTGTGGAGATGAACCTGTTTTAGAACCTTATTTGTTGAATCTACAATATCAGTCAGGTTTAGTAGGTACTATGGTTTTCACTAGAACTTCTACTGGAAGCAATAATGCATCAGAGATTAGGGAAATACAGGTTGTAGATGCACCAGACGGGGTTAGTATAGATAGTCTTGGAAATATTAATGTCAGTTCATTCTTGCCGGAGTCTCGCTATGATATAAAAGTAAGAGCTGTCAATACCAATAATAAAGTTGGTCCATATGTATACTTAACTATAAATACAGGAAATTCAGGTGGTTATATAGATGGAGGTGATACGTCTGATGATTGGCCTGACTATAGAGATAGTTCTGTATATACAGCTGCTTATGTTTATGCGGGTGGATATTATGATGTATATGGATATATGAATCATACATCAGACCATGATTATATAAAAATATATATTGACTCTGGTATGGAGGTTTCTTTCGCCCTATCAACAGATGGTAGTTATGACTATGGAAATGGAGGAAACTATATAGCTTTATATGATGAATATGGAAGTTATTATGGTACATATTCAAATAATTATCCAAACATTTATTTAGATGCAGGATACTATTATATAAATGTACATGAGACATCAAATTCATACACATTGAACATATATACGACTAGTACTTCAGAAGACAATATAGGGGATGATATATATTCATCTACATATTTGGGTTATGTAAATTCAACTTATACATATTTATCTTACGATTCAAATATTGATACAAATGGGGATCGAGATGTATTCCAGTTTGAAGTATTGAGTGATGGGGATGTTACAATAGGTACTGCATATAGTAGTTTTGATACATACGGAAGGCTATATGATAGTTTTGGTAATTTATTATTTGAGAATGACGATGGAACCGACCTTAATTTTATGATTAGCCAATATTTAACTGCAGGTACTTATTATATAGAAGTAAGTGCTTTATCAGATAGTTCCACTGGAAATTACAATGTATATGTGAACTATATCAATCCATAACTTTCGTTCCTATTTTAGGTAGGAACGTTTTTTATAAACCGATAAATACTTTTTAAAAATGTGATATAATCACGTTATGAAAAATACTATAAATTTACTAAAAAAACATAATGAATTAACAGTTATAGATACACCGCTTGATATCTATTTGGAAATCCCACACTTAGCATATGCAGAGGTCAAAAAAGAGGATGGAGGGAAAGCTCTTTTATTTACCAATGTCATAGAAGAAAAAACCGGTAAAAAATTTGATGAACCGGTACTTATGAATCTATTTGGCTCTTATAAAAGATGTGAACTGCTTTTTGGACGCACGATTGAATCTGTTGCAGATGAAATAACAAAACTTCTTCATATGAAACCACCCTCAGGTCTCAGAGATAAAATATCTATGGCTAGTGAACTATTTAATTTAAAAAATATATTTCCAAAACGTTTAAAAGGCAAAGGTGCGTGTCAAGAGATTATATATAAAGATGAAGACATAGATCTTTCACGTATACCTGTATTAACTACATGGGAACAAGACGGTGGACCATTTATAACTATGGGACAGGTTTATACACAATCACTTGACGGTGAGATGGTTAATCTTGGAATGTATAGACTTCAAGTATATGGTAAAGATACCTTAGGGATGCACTGGCAAATACATAAAGACTCTTCACACTTTTTTGACCAGTATCAAAAAGCGGGTAAAAAGATGCCTGTATCTGTTGCAATAGGTGGTGACCCACTTTATACATGGTGTGCGACAGCTCCACTTCCATATGGTGTAAATGAGCTTTTAATGTACGGTCTAATAACTAAAAAACCTGCACAACTTGTAAAATCACTTACAACACCGCTTTATGTACCAAAAGATGTAGATTATGTTATTGAAGGTTGGGTTGATACCGAACAGCTAAAACTAGAAGGTCCTTTTGGTGATCATACGGGTTATTATACTTTAGAAGAGATGTACCCATGTATGACAGTAAGTGCAATCACTACTAAGAAAAAGCCTACTTTCTTAGCGACCGTTGTTGGAAAACCACCATTAGAAGATAAATATATGGGCTGGGCTACAGGTAAAATATTTTTTCCTCTTTTAAAAACTACAGCTCCAGATTTAATAGACTATCATATGCCTGAAAATGCGGGTTTTCATAATCTAATACTTGCTAAGATGCAACCACTTTACAAAGGACATGCTAAACAATTTATGCATGCTTTTTGGGGAGCAGGGCAGATGAGTTTTGTTAAACATGCAATATTTTTAGATGAGAATGCTCCAAAACTTGATAATTATGAAGCTTTAACTACTTATATATTAAACCGTTTTACTCCAAAATCACTTTTTATATCAGAAGGAATTTTAGATGCACTTGACCACTCTTCTCCTGAAGAATTAGTTGGTGGAAAGTTAGGCATAGATGCAACTGCCGCACATAAAGTTGAAGCACCAAACCTTCTTAGTGATGAAGAGTTGTTAAATCAAGTAAAAGAATTAATTCCAGATGTCGTTAATTTACATCAATTTATGAGACGAACAAAAAATCCTATAACGGTAATTAGTCTCAATAAAACTAAAAATATAAAAGAGTATTTTGAAGCACTTATAAGTTTAAGTACAAATATTCGTATAGTAGTGTTTGTTGATGAAAAGGCTAATGATGTATATAATTCATA
>JAPHSI010000083.1 GCA_026193155.1 Sulfurimonadaceae bacterium
ATTGTAGCTTCGAGACTAATAGATTATCTTCCTAATGTACCTGTGATTGCTCAAAATGTTGGAATAGGTGAGGGTGAGATAATGGAAGTATTAGTTCCATTTGGAAGCTCCTTCGTATATAGACATATTGGTGTAATAGAACAAAAAGATTGGCGTATAGTTGCCATATATAGAAATAGAAAACTTATTATGCCATCACGTAGACGTATGATACAACCAAATGACTTACTATTACTTGTTGGCCAACCTTCGGTTTTGAAGTCTGTATATCGTGCCATAAAGCGTGAACTTGGACAGTTTCCTGAACCCTTTGGCTCAAATATATATCTTTATATAGATATGGATTTAGTAAATAAGGATATTATTAAAGAATTAGTTCGTCGTTCTATATTTATTCACCAAAAATTTAATCATAATTTGATTATTAGAGTTGTAAACCCAAGCGATATTGATACACTACAATATATAAAAGAGCAAGCTAATTTAGACGTAATCGTAGATGTTAAATATGATAATATACCAAAGGATGTAAGTTTTTTTGATGATATACAAAACTATCATGTTGGGCTTGTTATCGTTTCAAAGGATACATTTAAGCATACAAAAACAAGAAATATGCTTTATGAATCACATGTACCTGTTCTAAAAATGGCTGATAGATCATTTTCAGCTGTAAAAGATGCAGCATTGATACTGAGTGACAATAGAGATTTAGAAAAAATTTCAACTACAATATATGATATATCTGAGCAAATGGGATTTAATATTGATTTATATGATTATCAAAATGAACATGAAGCTCATAAAGAACAAGTTATAGAACATTATTATAATCTCTCGACTATATTTTCAAAAAGTATCAAGGTTCTAAAAGAAAATGAAAATCCTATTAAAACATTGACTCAAAAAGATGATTTTATACATATTTTACCATTTACGTTTAAGCTAACAAAAGAGCGAATTTATTCGCTGTTATCTACCGACAGTGAAAAACTTTATTTTAAATTAGATGATTATCACCAAATTTTCATACCTGTGCAGTTATAATTTAGCAAAATATTAGTAAAAATTAAGTATTATCTATCCATTAATAAATTTTATGTTTGGATAGATGATGCAGGTAAATATACCACTTAAAAAAACCATAGATAACTCATACGATATTACAATAGACTCTTTGCCGAAATTGTATTTTGATAGAAAAGTTGCAATTGTGACAAATACTACAGTTTCAGATTTACATTTAAAATATTTAAAAGAAAAAATTTCTGCAAAAGAGTTAGTGGTTATAACACTACCTGATGGAGAACAATATAAAAATCAAGAAAGTATAAATAAAATTTTAGATTCATTATTTGATAACAGGTTTAATAGAAAATCATTACTCATAGCATTTGGAGGCGGTGTTATAGGTGACATGACCGGTTTTGCAGCAAGTATTTATCAAAGAGGGATTGATTTTATTCAAATTCCAACTACTCTTTTATCACAAGTGGATGCAAGTGTTGGCGGAAAAACAGGTATGAATAATAGATACGGGAAAAATCTTGTAGGAGCTTTTCACCAGCCAAAAGCAGTTTATATTGACCCATATTTCTTAGGTACACTGCCAGCTCGTGAATTTGGTGCAGGTTTTGCAGAAATAGTAAAGATGGCAGTTACATTTAATAAAGGCTTTTTTGAATTTTTACAAGATGCAGATATGAAAGATCAGCAAACTCTAGTAGAAGCTATTACAAGAGCGGTAAAAACAAAAGCAGAAGTTGTGGCACTTGATGAAAAAGAAAACGGTATTCGTGCGGCACTTAATTATGGGCATACTTTTGGTCATGTGATAGAAAATGAAACTAAGTATGAAAAATATCTGCACGGCGAAGCTGTAGCTATTGGTATGGTTATGGCTAATGAACTTGCTTGTAGTATGGGTTTAATGAGTAATGAAGAAGCTGTAGCTATTAAATTTTTACTGGAAAAGTATAGTCTCCCTGTCGATTATGAAATAAAAGATATAGAGAGTTTTTATAATGCATTTTTTCTTGATAAAAAAAGTTCAGACACTGAAATAACATTTATAATACCAAAGGGTATTGGAGATGTTTTAATTACTGATGAGTGTTCAAAAGATTTAGTAATATCAGTATTGGAAAAGTTTGGAGTAAATAATGACTAAAAAACTTTTAATTGTTTTAATTATTTTATTGTCTTTTTCCAATCTAAGTGCAGAAAAAAATAAAGTAGATTCAATAGAACAATATTCTCAAAGTGGGGAGTATACAGATTCAAAAAGTTTAGAAGAATCTAATAACGTAAAGATTGGGCAATATTTTATACTCTTAAATGAATTAGAACAAGCAATATCAAAAGAAAAAGTATGGACAAAAAGTTATGAGACATATTTGACAGCTTTGGAAGTGCGTTCAAGTCTGAATGAAATTAAGAAAAGAATTAAATATTTAAAAAAAAGACAAAAAAAACAAGCTGTAAAAGAGGAGCTAAGAGCTTTAGAAGCTAAAGAAAAGATTATAGCGACTCAAGTTTCACAATTAAAAGATAATTATTCAGCACCATTTTCTGAACTAATTACTCCTCCAAAAATAGGAGAAGCTCCAAAGATTTCAAATCCATTTGATATATTTGCCGGTATATCTTTTATTAAAAAAGTAAATACTGATTTTGAAGCATATATGAAAAATAAGCAGGAACTTACAAATCTTATATCATTGCTAGAACGTGAAAATAAAATATATAAATCAATTCAAGAAATTGATTCAAAAAATAATTATTCAGAACAAGCCGCAACAAAGCAAAAACAGCTTGATAGATTTAAAAATGCACTAGGTACTATCTCTGCAGCGGCAGAAGTATATGAGAGACGTTTAGAGGTATTAGAAGTAAATATAAATAAGGAAATACAAGGTCAAGTTTATAAACTTGCCAAGATAGGTATTTTAGTCGTAGTAGTATTTTTCATATTCTTTTTATTAAAATTAGCTGTTAAAAAGTATTTTACAGATAATGAACGTTTTTATATGGCAAATAAGGCTATCAACTTTAGTAACTTCACACTTATAATTTTGATTGTGTTTTTCAATTATATAGAAAATGCGAGTTATCTTGTCACAATACTAGGGTTCGCATCTGCCGGTATCGCTATTGCCATGAAAGACTGGTTTATGTCGATACTTGGTTGGCTTGTAATTGTGTTTGGCGGAAGCATCCATGTCGGAGATAGAATCAGAGTAGATATGGATGGGATGAAGTATGTAGGTGATGTTATGGATATATCGCCAATGCGTATGACAATATTAGAGGATATTACCTTAACTTCTATTAGATCAAATAGACGTGCAGGTAGGATTATTTTCGTCCCTAATAATTATGTATTTACCAGAATGATTGCTAACTATACACACTCATCTTTAAAAACTGTATGGGATGGTATAAAAATAACTATCACATATGAATCAAATCATAAAAAAGCTATGAGTATAGCTAAAGAGATAGCTAAAAAATATTCAAAAGGTTATACAGATATTACAAGAAAACAGTTAAACAAACTAAGACATCATTACAGTCTAAAAAATACAAGTGTTGAGCCTAGAATTTTTTCATTTATAGAAAGTAATGGTTTAGACATAGAAGTTTGGTATCTTACAAATGCTTATGCTACTTTGACTCTTAGAAGTGTTATAAGTACAGAGATTGTAGATGCATTTAAAAATGATCCAGATATAACCATAGCGTACCCAACTCAGATGATTCATATG
>JAPHSI010000016.1 GCA_026193155.1 Sulfurimonadaceae bacterium
TATGTTTATATTCATGTAAATATGTAAATATATTTACATTTGTACTCAACTCTCCTTTTTCAACCATCACGTAAGAGTTAATAGTTATTTCATCTAAACTTTTTTCACCTGTGATTTCGTCATAATAATATCCACTGACTTCTAACTCACTCAAACCCTCCCAAGGCACACTGATATTATAGTGTCCAGTAGCATCTGTTGTGGTCTCTACACTATCTTTAGTTCTTTCAAAATCATCTCCTATTTTATATACAACTACTGAAGACCCCTCAAGAAATGGTCCTTTTTGGGCTACACCATCTAATGTTGCTGAATCTATTGTTACATTATTTTCAGTACTTAAGCTACTATCACTTGAACTGCTACATCCTGAAAACATAAAAAATATTGCTACAAATAAAACCAATATGTTATTTAGATTTTTCATAATATATATCCTCCTATATTTATTTCAAAATGATAGATAAATAACATTGCAATTTCGTTGTAATATATTTTTTTTATTTTAGACTTTTATTTTATGTGCTATTATTGTGTTAAGTATAAAAGATATATGTGAGGAGGATGTTATGGACTCAGTTCGTTATTTATTTCAATCACCTTATAATTCTCAAGTTCAGTTTGGAAGACCTGACCCAACCAGCACTTCTGAGCAGAAAACTCAAGAAAATTTGGATTCAATTCAAGAAGTAAATGATACAACTGCACAAAAAGCTGAAAGCTTTGAAACAGTACAAACGAACGAAGTGACACCTAAAGTTGAGTCACCTTTTACACTTGATGTTTATGCTTAATTTCTAAAGCGTTATATTATCAAGATGCCAGATTTTTTTGCCGACCACTACAATGGCGTCATACATATAGTCTAATTCTGTGCCATTTTTTTTCATGTAAACATCACCGGTTTTTATAAGTCTTGAGAGTTTTGTAGGTGTAATATTCTGCACAGCTTTTTCGTAATCTTCACCACTTTTTACCTCTACAAAATGAAGTACATTTTCTTTTAGAGCTATTATATCTATCTCACCAAAACGGCTGTAAAAGTTTTGCTCGACTATCTCATAACCCTTATCGTAAAGGTAATTTTTGGCTAACTCCTCAGCCTCGTCACCTTTAGCTCTACTCACCGTTTAACTCTTCTAAACAAGATACACAATAAACTGATTCTGGGATAAGGAAAAGTCTATTAAAATCAATATTTTCCTCACACTCTTTACACTCTCCGTAGTCTTCATTATCTACTTTTGATAGCGCAAACCTTAGTCTGTTAAGTCGTTTTTTATTTTCTTGTAGGTTATGTAGATATAGCTGTTGTTCTTGCATCATCTCTTGACGTGTAAGACGACCTAGAGAACAGTCAGGTGTGATGGGTTGAGACTTTTCTTCAAGTGAGATTATATCTTTTTCAATAGATGCAATATCAGAGATTATTTTTTCTTTGATATCACTTTTTTGTTTTGCATCCATATCAACAGTTAATAACCTCAACTTTTACAGACTTAAATGCAGCAGTAAGTATTAGCTCATCACACTTGTCTCCAAAAAGAGCATTTATACGTGAGTCCGCATGGTGAAAAGTTACAAATAAAGTTTTTGGTTTTACCTTATCGGTTAGTTTTACAGTTAAAGGAGTTGTTTCTCCATACTCAGTTTTAAGTATCACTTTTTCGCTAGTAAAATCGTGTGCATCTTCCTCACAAACAAGTAAAATATCTTCAGGATATCTGTTCATTAAAGACTCTGTTTGTTTTGTTTGTGCAGCATTGTTATACTGAGCTAGAGTTCTTCCTGTTGTCAGATGGTAACCGCTTAGCGTTTTTTTAGTAATCTCTTCTATCATACCGCGAAGTTCATACTGTTTATAGTGAAATCTTCCATACCCGTCTTCAGTACGAAAATCCAGTTGATGCAGAATTGGCGTATCTTCAGTGTGAACAGGCCATTGCAGACCACGTTTACGATGTTTCTCAAGTCTATGATAATCAGCACCGCTAAAACGTCTATATGCAACTTTTTGCACCTCTTCCCATATGTCTTTTGAAGAGGTATACGAAGCATCCCCACCCATCTTATTATCAAGCTGTTTTAAAACTTCCCAGTCATCAGGCAAATCAGATTTTATAAGCGGTTGTGAAAGATGCAGACGACGCATAGCATTTACGTATACACCTGTTTTTTCATACGCTGATTTTACACCTATTACTATATCTGCCCTACTTGCGATGTCAGTCATAAAAAGCTCTTGAACCATTATAAAGTCCAAATTTTCTATCGCACGTTCCATCTTATTTAGATTTGGATGTATATGTGTTAAATCCTCACCTATATTTAGAACTGCTTTTACACGACCCTCTATCATCTCATCTACAAGTTGAGGGGTCATTAGACCAACCTCTTTTGGCTCTTGATAATCAGGCGCATAGTATGGAAGCATACCCATATCACAAGTACCCTGCACATTGTTTTGACCACGAAGAGGCATAAGTCCTGTACCGCTTTTACCGATGTTTCCCGTCATAAGAGATAGATGCGTTATAGCCATAACTGCATATGAGCCGTCAAGATGTTCAGTAATACCCAGACCCCAGAATATCATAGAGTTTTTAAGCGCATATTCACGTGCTACTTTACGGATAGTTTTTGCCATATCCTCATAGCCTTCTATCTCTTTAAAGTAGTCAGGGTTAGCATACGGGTCATTTAAGATTTTATCTTTAAACTCTGCAAATCCTTTTGTTCTATCTGCTATAAAACCCTCATCATAAAGTTCTTCATCTATTATTACATATGCGAGCATGTTTAATACTAGCAAATTTGCTTCGTGAGGCATTATAGCCTTGTATTTTGCGAAGCGATGCAGTTTAATCTCACGCACATCAAATACGGCAAGATTGTCATGTTCACGTGCTACATCTAAAATACGGTTTGCAATAATAGGATGGGCTTCTGTTGTATTTGAGCCTATGACTATCATAAATTCAGAATTATAAATATCGTTATACGGGTTTGTAGCAGCACCCTCCCCTATAGTTGTACGCATCCCTTTTAGTGATGGTGAGTGACATACACGGGCACAGTTGTCAACATGGGGTGAGTTTAAAGTATGACGGGTAAATTTTTGGAAAAAGTAAGAGTTTTCACATGAAGTTCTAGCTCCACCTATAGAACATACAGATTTACGTCCGTATTTTTCTTGAATCTCTTTTAATTTAATGGATGCGGCAGTCGTGGCAGTATCTAAATCACACTCGTACCAAGTATCATCAAAATCTTTTAGTTTTGAGCTGATTGCGTTTTTTATAGATGGGTTTTTTTCTAGAAAGCTTTTTTTAATTTTTGGTGTGCGAAGACGATTAGGCGAGTCTACAAAATCGTAACCGTACTTACCTTTTATACAAAGTTTTCCTTGTGAGACTACACCGTCTGGATGAGCAAATATCTTTGTAATTTTGTTCTCTTTAACATCTACATTCGCCGCTATATCACAACCAACACCACAGTATGTACATACACTGTCTATCGTTTCTATATTTTCCATAATGTCCACCCATATTTTAATGGATGAATTTTACACAAATATCACTTAATGTTTATTATATTTTTTTTATCATACTTTGCTTCAGTTTTCTTACAGATTTTATAAATATTTGGTTACAATATTTTAATTTAACCGCTAAATATAATAATCTAAAGGACTTTATAAAATGCTTACCGAAAATGAATCAAACGATGCATTCAATGCTTTATTAAATGTCAGCTCTAAAATAGACTTTTTTAAAAATTTATCTGAAAATGACATCAAAGCACTTATTTCAGATGTAAAAATAAATAAATATAAATATGGTGAAGTTATTTTTCATGAATCAGATTCCGGCAATGACAATTTATACTATTTAATAAAAGGAAAAATATCTATAAGTAAATATATGCAAGGTACTACAAGTATAAAAACCATGGTTACAGTTATTGACAAACCATCACTATTTGGTGAAATGAGACGCTTTACTTATAAGCCAAGGAGTGCTACTGTCACATCATTAGATAACCAGACTTTAGTTGTTGAGTTTAAACTAAAAGATTTCAATGAAGCAACAGCCCTAGCAAAGTTTTATAGAAATGTAATTTGCGAATTATCTGAAAAAATAAACAAAATGAACGATCAGTATTGTTGAAATTTATAAAATTATTTTGTTGTCATTTTTAAAATAGGACTAAATTCTTCATCAGGATTATCTAAAAAATATCTACATCTACTTACATAAAGTTCATATAATTTAGATGGGTTTAGTTTTTGCAGGGTATTATAAAGTTCATAAGACTCATTAACCATTCCATCTCTAAAAAGTTGTGTTGCTTTATTCCACATTTCAAGTTCGTCATCTTCAACCGTTTTGTTAGATGCTATAACTTCAAATATTTCAACAGCTTCATGTTTACCTTTAACTTCCACCAAGTCAATAGGACGTATTTTATAGTTACCTTTTAGCTTATCAAACGTACTTTTAGAGATAAGAATCTGTGCAGCATATTGTTTGGTAAGCCCTTCCATTCTCGAGGCTAGATTAACATTATCTCCTATGATAGTATAATCACTTCTACCCTCACTCCCCATATCTCCAGCCGTTACAACACCCGTATGTATACCTATGCCTATCTCAATAACTACATCATATATCGGTGTAACTTTTTCATTGACTTCAACTAACATATTTATCTGCTCAACCGCAGATTTAACAGCCTCATCCGGATGATTTTTTACAGGAACAGGTGCGTTCCAGTAAGCCATAATCGCATCACCAATAAATTTATCGATTGTTCCATGATGGTTTACTACATTATCCACCATCGGTGTCATATAGTTGTTTAACATATGTATGAGCTTATCGGGTGAGCCTATTTTCTCAGATATAGTGGTAAAACCTCTAATATCACTAAAGAATATACTAGCTTCAACCTCTTTGGAAGCTACTAGTTCCTCTGTGGAGTGTTCAAGTAAATACTCCATTACGGCAGGTGAAACCTTTTTCCCTAACATACGTTTTACTAAATCTTTTTGACGTGATTCTAGTATATAGTCAAGTCCTACAGATGCAATAAGCGTAGACACAAAAGCTAAAAGAGGGAATAATAGACTTAAAACATATCCATAATCAAAAAGAATCATAAAAAGTAATTGATATAAAACTAAAATAGAAGCTATTGCAGCAGGGATTATCAACCATGACCCTATAAGTGAAAATATCAATATAAAAACAAACACAATAAGCCATATCATTATGATATTTACGGCTACAGCATCTGATGGTTTTCTCAGGTAATCACCTTGTAAAATATTATCTATAACATTAGCATGTATTTCAACTCCTGCCATTGCAGAGTCATAAGCATTACTTCTCAAATCAAAAAGAGCAAGTGCACTCGTACCAACAAGTGCAAACTTATTTTGAATGTCTGTTGGATTAAAATCACCACTCATTACATCTGCCGCACTAATATACTTAAAAGTTTTACCACCACCTCGAAAATTTGCCACAAGCCTCCCGGTATGGTCAGTTGGGATTTTAAAATCTCCAAATTTTATGTACTCGACTCCGCTATCATCTCCAACAACGTCTACACGGTTTACACCACTGTATACCCTTAACATCTCTAACGCTAATGATGGGTATAAGACATCATCATATTCCATCACTAGAGGTACACTTCTAATCATACCACCCTCATCCGGAATATTGTTAAAAAAACCTGCAGAGTACAATGCATCTTGAATAATAGGGATATTTAGAACTATCCCTTTTGGTTTAAAAAGATAACTATCTTTCGTAAGACCTTTTTTTACAAAAACAGCTGGAATAATAGGTGTATTTTTTTCCTTTGTTTCATCAAAAGAAAAAGTATACCCACCTATAACAGGTGTTTGAGAAAGTGCATAAGCTAATGTTTTGTCGTAGTTTGGCAAGTTCTTGTTTGTTTTTAAAAAATGTTGAAATTTATGGGGAGAGCTTCTGTCTTCTTCTGAAAAAACAATATCTAAGCCAACAATTCCAACACCTGCATCACTTAAATCATAAAGTAAGTTTGAGATAAGTTCTCTATTCCAAGGCCATTGACCATACTTTTTCAATGATTTTTCATCAATATCTATTATCACTATATTGTTTGAATGGGGAATCTCTCCACGCATAACAAACATAAAGTCTCTTAAACGATTATCTAAAGAATAAAAAGCAGAAGGGGTAAAGAGATACAACCATGTTAATAATGCAGATAAACTAAAAGCTAAAGCTGTTTTAATAAGAAAGTTTTTCATATATTAATATTGGATTTCTCTATCTTCAGGCGTTAATGTCATCTCAAACGGCTCTTCAACCGGTGGTTCACCCTCTTCAATACTTTCAATTATTTGTGTAATGTCTGATACAACTTCTGTTGGGATATCACTCTTATCCATAGACTTAATAATAACCCCTTTCATACCTTCCATTTTCTCTATAGAATCTTTAACTTTAGAAGCGTCAAATTCTTGAATCTCATACTTTGTTCCTATGACTTCCATCATCATACCGGCATCTAATTCATTTATGCTACCATCAAATTCAACAAAAATAGCACCCTCAAAACATTTAAAGATTTCCCTCTCTACAGTAATATCACCTGAAAAATCAGTCCCGCGTATACCTATTGTTGCAGAAGCCGTTTTTACTTTAAACCTCTCAGGAGCGAGTTTGCCTATTTTACCTGTAACTGAACGGAAAAAACCTCTTTTTGCTCTCATGGAAACTTTTGAGTTTTCACCCTCTTGAGAAAACTCTTCAAAACTAAATTCAGAGTTTGAGCCTATTGTAATGACAGTATCATCTTTTAGCATTACTTGGACACGACTTTTCTCCTTAGTCAAAATCTCATCCCCCTGAAACAACTCCATTCCACTAGATGCATTCAAAGATTTACTTTCTCTTTTAACCTCAGCACTTCCCTTCATTGCCATAATATTTCCGATATTTCCAAAAAGAGACACATATATTAACATCAGTACTAAAAATTTCATCCCAGCCCCTTAATAACTCATACTTAAACCAAACATGGCAATATTTTTTGAATAATTTGCAGGCACATAGTCTGAACTATTATCAACTTGTCTATCAGATATAAAAAGCTCATACTTATCTTTAAAAAAGTGAGATACTTTAAGTTCTATCTGATTATATGTATCGTCTCTTGCATCATCATATGTTGCATCTCTGTAACGATAATTTAATCTTGCATTTAACCACTCATATAAACTATAGTTTATTCCCGCAGAAAAAGTAAGCATCTGCTTATCTATAAATAGAGCACTCAATGTTTTCTCTGAAGAGAAGTTTTCATATTTCAAATTTACATATATAAAATCTTTGTCCATTAGGTAGTAAAGCCCACTTCCCAAAGTATAAGATGAATCATTCATTGCTTTATATTCTGAGTCATTATAAACCCGCTGTTTATATGCTACATTAAAATGAAATATATAATCGTTCTCAAGTTTTACATCGATTCTGGGTTCTATCTTATATTGTTGCATTAGTGAGGTATCGAGGTAGTCAACTTTATCTATACCTATTGGTATAAATATATTGTATCCGTCTCCTCTGTATCCAAGTCCAAAATCTAAAGTACCTATAAACATATCATAATAATGCTCATTGAAATTATTTTGATTATAAACTTTAAAATCACCCCTTGCATAACTTCCACCGTCATCGTCAAAATCATTTGTATAACTAAGTGAGCCGTTAAAGCGGGTAAAGGATGAACTTTTTTCTCCATTACTGCCTAAAATATTATAATAATCATTTAATTCATCTGCTTTTGCACTTACATTTATATTGCTGTCATATCCAAAACTGATACTCGCTTTTGATTTTATCTTTTGTATATCTGTTCCCTCAATTAACTCCATAGCATTTCTCTGCTCAAACGTTAACTGATAGTTTTTCAACTCTTTAGTAGTCTCTTTAGCCAAAATAATTCTAGATGTTTTATCGTAAACTTTGGCAAGCTCCACTTTTGCATCTATATTTGTTTCATCTAGCATTACTACACGTTCATACGCACTCATAGCCTCATCCAAACGACCTAGTTTTTGAGCAGATTTCGCCCATAGTAGATGAAGCTTCGGATTTGAATATTCATCCGTAGATGCACGTGCTTCTGCTATGGCTTTTTCATACTCAGCTGAATCGTAGTAACTTTGTACATTTGTAAAACTTGCATGTAAAAACAACTCTAATGAGATTAAAAATA
>JAPHSI010000060.1 GCA_026193155.1 Sulfurimonadaceae bacterium
ATCTATGCCAGTAAATAAGAAAATTTATCAACCCACTCTTTAAATACTGCAGAGTGCTCCATATTTACAGAATTTCTTTGCAAATCCTGTACAACTTTTACGCTAAACTCACCCTTCAGATTTAGTGAGTATTTTAAAACATTATCAAGCACATCTTCATTTTTTAGTACGGCAGATACAAGCCCTACATTTAAAGCGTGAAGTACGTCAACCTCATCAGGATATTCACCCTCACCGCTGTTTAAAATACCATTGATATCAGGAAGTTTATTTTGCACTTTTTTAAAACTAAGATAACCAACTGCTACCTCTTTTGAGACAGCCCCGGATATTGTCTCTAACAAAAGACTTTCATCTATTCCACTTTTTAAAACTTTATCGACATACTCCCAACTTCTCGGCGTTGCAAAAGATTTTTCCATATTTTTTGAATCAAAGGTAAAGAGATGCTCATTTTTGTAAGATATATAGCCTATTATCGAATCGTCTATAGAGTTTTGATATGCCCAATCACACCAATCATCTACACTTATATCCATCTCAAAATGAACAAATCTGTTTGCAAGGGGTGCTCCCATCTTATAAGTGACACCCTTGTCACCCTCACGATTTCCTGCGGCGACTATTGCCCAGCCATCAGGCAGTTCATACTCACCAACACGTCTATCAAGAATAAGCTGATATGCAGATGCCTGAACACTAGGCGGTGCTGAGTTTAGCTCATCCAAAAAGAGAATCCCCTCCCCATCTTTAGGTAAAAAAGCGGGAGGTGCCCAAAGTGCCTGATGGAGCTCTTTATCATAAAAAGGGATGCCTTTTAAATCTGTAGGGTCCATTAAAGCAAGACGCAGATCTATAAAACCGATATCTTTTTTTTGTGCTATCTGCTTGACAATAGAACTTTTACCAATTCCCGGAGCACCCCATAAAAACACTGCTACTTTTTGCTCTACTAACTTACCTAAAGTAGCACTTAAATCGTGTGCCTTCATATTTGCCATCCTATATTTTCTTGTTGTATATGTCTACCGAAGCTCGGGTTTTCTTTAACGTATCTCTCAAACCTCGAATCAAGCTGAAGTTGGTAAAGAATATCAACGGGTGTTGATATATTTTTACTTAACGCTGTTCTTATTCCTACATCATTGGATTCGTATAGCTTAGATAAAATGTCTTGAGGTGTATTTTTATTTAATGACAAAGCCAAATAATTTTTTTTATCTTGAAAACCTAATTCAAGAATACTTTTTGGTGTAGAGCTATTAGAATACAATGCAAAATCAACTCTATCTTTTTTATGTTTTAGCATCTCAGGAATCAATTCTTCGTATATACTTTTATTATAAGCTAGGTTTTCTTCTACTTCTTCTAAGTGAAAGTACAATAGGTCACCTTGCATAAATGGATTTATATTCTCATTTTGAGCGAGTTCTGAAGCAAATGCATCTTTGAAAAAATCATATTTATCTATATCTAATTTTATATACTTTGCCATATTTTTAGAATATGCTTCATCTTCTAAAAATTTATTAAAAATTTCATCCGTTAAATTTTTACAACATGACAATGCTTCAAGAACTTTATGTTCACCTGTTTCATATAAAAGTTTTTGTAACTCATCATCTATGTCTTTTCTCATAGCTATGAGTGTTTTAATATAACTATTTGCTTCTTTTATCAAAAGCTTTAAAACTTTTTTTGGAGTAGAAGTATGCGTAGCGATTGAGCTTACTATTCTATATCCATGGTCTTTGTCGTTAGTTTTAAAACTTTTTCTAAGCGGCTTTAAATTAACTATCGTTTCTATTATGTTTTCATCATTACACTGCAATACAAGATGCATTAGTCCTAGTTTTGAGAACTCGACATTATGGTTTCTTTCTATATTTTTATAAAATCTTCTGATCAAAGATGCACTTATATCCCTGTTGTCATCACTCTCATAAAAATCATCATCACCCCAATTATACATAGCTAAAAGTTTAAAATAAAATTCATCACTTATTTGCGGGTTTGTTAAAAAGTTTTTCAGTCTTTGTGTGTCGTTTGAGAGTTTTAGACTCATCATTAAAACATCTTCATTTATTGAATTTGTCAAAATATTATCTAGTAATTCTATATTTAAAAACTCTGCTACTTTTTTATTATAAAGTTTTTCACTCTCTATTGTCTGAGGAGGTGTCATCATAGCACCGTCAACTATATAATCTACATCTTCATCATACTCTTTTACAAGCTCGATAGAATGTGTTTTTAATTGAGTTTCAAGTTCATCCTCACTAAATGACCGACTTTTTCCAAATAGTAAAATTTTTTTATTTTTTAAATTTTCTATATTCATAAGGGAATTATACAAATATTTTTTAATGTTTGTATTGATTTGTTATAATAAACAAGATTCTTAAGTAATAAATTTTATAAGGAAATATAAATTGAAAATATACTCACCGTGGGAAGAAGCTTTTGAGAGAATATATACACCTTTTGAGCACTTTTTACATTCTCAAACAACTTCAGGTTTAGTTCTAATTGCAGCAACGCTATTAGCCCTAATTCTTGCCAATTCACCCTTAGTGGAGGTTTATAACCACTTAATTCATACAAAAATAAATTTTAGCGTCGGTTCATGGC
>JAPHSI010000186.1 GCA_026193155.1 Sulfurimonadaceae bacterium
AAAGTTTATTTAAATGATGGTAGAATAAACAGATGAAAATATTACTTATGGAAGACGATGCTGTTTTATCAGATATACTTCTTGATTATCTAAACGAATCTTGGGATGTTGATTATGCTTACAGTTCTGATGATGTATATAAATCTTTAGAAAAGTATAAATATGACTTATTTATATTTGACATAAATGTCAGTGGACAAAGTGGTCTTGAACTACTTAAAGACCTTAGAGAGTTTAACAATACGACACCTACTATTATTATTACTGCATATACCGATACAAAATATCTCAAAAAAGCTTTTGATTACGGCGCACATGATTATATTAAAAAACCTTTTGAACTTGAAGAGCTAAACGCAAGAATAAAAAATGCTCAAAAAATCTTTCATCTGCAAGATAGTCAAAATATTTCTATATCTGATTCTATATCTTTTAATCCCACTACAAAACAGCTGATTAAAGATTCCAAACTTATAAATATAAGTTCAAAAGATGCAAAAATACTACACTATCTTATAAAAAATCCATCGCGTGTTGTGACTAATGAAGAGCTCATCCAAAATATATGGGACTATGACAATATACCAAGCGATGCCACTATACGTTCACATATACGTACACTAAGAGACTGTATAGGTAAAGATAAGATACAAACTATAAGAGGTGAGGGATATAAGTATGAATAGCGCATCCCAGAAGTCGTTCTGGCTTTTTTTATCTTTATATCTCAGCTCATCTTTTGTACTACTACTAACCTCATCTTACTGGTTTTATAATGCTCAGGTTTCTATGCAAAAAGCAAATGATTACTACAAATTAAAAAATATAAGTGATGAAGTCAGTGCAGAAGTTATTATGGCTCAAATGATGGGGACAAAACTCTCTTTAAAAAAGTACCCAAATACTACAGTCGGGCTTTTTAACAAGAACAAAGATTTGAAATACGGTTCAGTAATGCAAAAAGTAGATTTTACAAAAGATAAAAATATGATAGGTGATGTTTTTACCGTTATATCTCACGGAACTGCTAATCATCTAAATATTTCAGACGTTGTTGTTCAAAGTACCGAGTGTGCGAAGTCAATTAAAGAAATTCAGGAAAAAATATTTTTAATAACAACTATAATAGCTATGTTTGTTATAATCATTGCCGTAGTTTTGGGAAAGATTTTTTTAAAACCTATTAAGGACAAAATCCAAGAGCTGGAAGATTTTGTAAAAGATACTACACATGAACTTAATACTCCTATTACCGCACTTATGATGAGTACGTCAAGACTAAAAGACGTTAAAGAGTGCAACAAAAAAACTATACAAAATATATCTATAAGCACAAAACAGCTTTATGATATCTACTCGTCACTAAGTTATATAAACTTTGATATAAAAGAAAAAGATGAGTTTATAAAGTTTGATAATATCATAAAAGAGAGTGTGGAGTACTTTAACGAACTATTAAATAAAAAAAATATATCCCTAACACTAACAACAAAACCATGTACCATAACAATTGCCCCAACCAAAGCAAAAATGCTTATTAACAACCTACTCAGCAACTCAATCAAATACTCCCATCCTAACTCAAATATAACAATATCTCTGGACGAGCAAAAATTAATTGTTGAAGATGAAGGGATAGGGATAGAAAAAGATAAACTAAAAAATATTTTTAAAAGATTTACGCGCGCAAACTCATATGCCGGAGGCTTTGGTGTCGGACTAAGTATTATAGATACTATAATTAAAGAATACAACTACAAAATACAAATAGATTCCAACGTGAACGTCGGTACCAAAACAACTATTTATCTAAACCCGTAAGCTGTTTTTTCTTATATTAAATAAAAATATCTTTAACTTAAATAAAAACTTATCATAAAGTTTCATAGTAAACCCCTTTTACTAATCTAAATCTTATGGTATCACTCTATTGATAAAAATAAATTTAATTTTTTAAACCAATAAGTTACATAGTTATCACAATATCCAAGTAGTAAATCGTTTTTTCTTAATTATGATATTTTTTGTGATATTTTTTACTGCGTTGTTTCTTATAGCTACATATGTTTGTCTATCGTAAATATCGATTTTACCGATATCTTCACCACTTAGTCCAATATCTCCCGTTAAAGCACCAAGGATATCGCCTTTTCTTAATTTATCCTTTTTCCCACCTTCTATAACTACACTAACAAACTCAGGTTTCATCTCAAAATCTGTTATGTTTGAGAACTTTTCTATTTTTAAAAATTCTCTTTTATCATCTCTGTATTCATCTATTTTTTCAATCTCTTTATCATCATATAAAGTTACACTGATACCTTTTGCCCCTGCACGTCCCGTACGTCCTATCCTGTGTGTGTAGGTTTCTTTAGAATGAGGAGCGTCATAATTAACAACCATATCCAAATCTTTTATATCAAGCCCACGTGCAGCTACATCGGTCGCTACTAATACCCTGCAACTCTTGTTAGTAAACTGCACTAACACATCGTTACGTTCATACTGTTCTAAATCTCCATGTAAAGATAAAGCATCGATATTAAACTCTTGTAATTCATCTGCCAACTCATCACACAGAGCTTTGGTATTACAAAATACGATTGCATCTTTTGGTTTATACGTACTGAATATTTCAACTAAAGTTTTAACTTTTTCCCTAACTTTAGACTCATAAAAATATTCACTGATCTCATTTGGGAGTTCTGTAGCTATAGCTTCAACTTCTACGGGATTATTTAAAATACTTTTAGAAAAATCTTTTATCTCATCTGGATATGTAGCTGAGAAAAGAAGATTCTGACGCTCTTTTGGAGCAAAATCTATTACATTTTGAATCTCCTCTATAAAACCCATATCAAGCATTCTATCTGCTTCATCTAAAACCAACATATTTAAATCTTGCAAACTAAGAGAGTTTTTATTTAGATGCTTTAAAACGCGTCCCGGGGTGCCAACGATTATATGAGCTTGATGTCTGAGTGATCCAAGTTGTGGTCCAAAAGCCACTCCGCCACAAAGTGTTAATATCTTTATATTGTGTGAAAATTTTGCGATTTGACGAAGTTCGCGTGCTACTTGATCCGCTAGTTCTCTAGTTGGACAAAGTACAAGTGACTGCACACGAAATTTTTTCACATCAAGTTTTTCTAACAACCCGATTCCAAATGCTGCCGTCTTACCGCTACCTGTTTTTGCTTTTGCTATTAAATCTTTCGAATCTAATATATACGGTAAGGCTTCAGCCTGAATGGGAGTCATATTTTTAAAGCCGATATTTTCTAGGTTTTTAACCATTGCATCTGATAAGTTTAGGGAGGAGAAGTTTTGTGTTTTCATAGTGAAATTATAACTGAAATACTATCTATTAACTAGATGAATTGATAAACTCGTACATCATAATAGATGCAGCTACAGAGACATTAAAACTTTTTACATCCTCTGCCATCTCAATATTTACTACTTCATCACAAATATCTAAAATACCTTCGGAAATGCCATGCCCTTCACTACCCATAATAAGTACCCACTTATCACTTACTTCTATCTTTTTTAAAGGTATAGAATTTTCCGTTAATTCCGCTGCATAAACTTTATATCCATTTTTTTGAAGTTCTTTTATGGTTGTAAAAGAATCATCATAAATCTTATATTTGAGCTTACTCATATACCCCATAGAGACTCTTAAAGCCCGTCTTCCATACGGATGTGGTGACTCTTTTGGCAACAGGTATGAACTAACACCAAGACCTGCCATACTTCTAGCAATTGAGCCTACATTCTCACTCGATGATATCTTATCAAGCATCACGATATTCTTGCCAAGTTCATCTATTATGCACTCTCTTGGTCTAAT
>JAPHSI010000164.1 GCA_026193155.1 Sulfurimonadaceae bacterium
GATGAATTTGTAGGAATTGAATACGGGTTTACTCAGCCCATAGCTATGCGCGTATCTGAGATGTTAAGTGGTTCACGCGGTGATATCGTAGTAAATATATACGGTGGGGATACTGCAAAGTTAGAGAGTATTGCAAAAGATGTAGCCAGAATAACAGAGTCTATAAAAGGAAGTAGTGATGTTTATAAAAAGGCCAATGAAGGTGTAGCATATTGGGAGATAGAGTTTAAAGATGAAGCTATGGCAAGATACGGAGTAAGCCGTGATGAACTTTCATCGTATCTTAAAGCCAGTGTGGATGGTGTTGAAGTTGGAATAATTCAAGAAGATCTTAGAAGAATACCTCTAATGATTAAGGGTTCTAAAAAACTTCAAACAAGTATGCATGGAAATACCGACTTGCAGTATGTACTAGATAACGGAAATAGTGTTGAGGTAAATGAATTAGTTAATTTTAAAATGATAGGAGGACCTGTTCAAATCGACCATGAAGACGGTATGAGAAAAAGTCTGGTACAAACAAATGTTCTTGGACGTGATTTGGTTGGTTTCGTGGATGAACTAAGAACTAAAATAGAATCTTCTATTAAGTTACCACAAGGGTATTTTATTGAATATGCAGGTGAATATCAAAACCAACAACGTGCTTCAAAAAGACTATCAATAATAGTCCCTATCAGTATTGGTATGGTTTTTATCTTATTGCTTATGACTTTTAAATCAAGTCTGCAAGCTTTTTTAGTATTGTTAAATATCCCGTTTGCACTAATTGGAGGTGTTTTTGGGCTTTACTTAACGGGTGAGTATTTGAGTGTACCTGCATCTGTAGGGTTTATTGCTTTAATGGGTATAGCCGTCTTAAACGGAGTAGTTATGTTAAACTATTTTAATTACTTAAAACAGAGTTTAAAAGACTCTATTGAGATAGTAACTCTAGGTTCTATCAGAAGACTGCGTCCTGTTTTAATGACTGCATCTATAGCTGCACTTGGTCTTATCCCTATGCTTTTTGCAACAGGTCCGGGTTCAGAGATACAAAGACCGCTTGCCATAGTTATTATAAATGGTTTGGTGTCATCTACATTCTTAACTTTGATACTTCTGCCTATTTTGTATCACAAGTTTATTTTAAAGGATAAGAACTAGATTCTATAGGTATTAAGTTTATACCCACTTCCGCTTATATTATCTACAGCTCCCTTAGGGAGCTTTTTACGAATTCCTCTAACTAGGGATCGTATGGCATCTTGGCTCATACCTTCATATGGCCAGATAGCATCTTCAATCTCTTCATAAGTAACTACTCTGCTATGGTGATGTGCTAAAAGGTCTAAAAAAAGTGTCTCGTTTTTTGTAAGTTTTATTTGTTGGTCGTCTTTTATTATAGTTTTTTCAAAAGCATTATAGTAAGAATCTTCACTTAGAGGTAGATTGAATTTACTTTTATCTTTTATGAGTTCCATAGATTTTTCTAAGGCATCTAAGAGTTTCTCTTTTGTGATAGGTTTAATTATATATTTTACAAGTTGGAGTTCAACTGCCTGCATTAAATACTCTACGTCTGAGTGAGCCGTAGCTACAATTATTTGGACATTTTTATCATGTGTGCGGATATAACTTGCCATATCCAAGCCGTTTAGTTTTGGCATAGATATATCTGTGATTATAATATCAGGTTTCTCTTGTTTCCATATTTTTATAGCCTCTTTTCCATCTTTGGCCTCTAGTACTTTTTTTGAAATTCTGTTTAGATATTCAAGTGCACTTTTACGGACCATGGCATCATCTTCAACATATAAAATGGTAAAATTTTTAAGTATATCTATCATAGGTTAACTCCCTTTAGGGTATTATACAAGAATTGATAAAATAAATAATATTAATTATTAAAGGAGTTCTTTAGTATGTTTTATTCACCCGATATTGCCAAACTAATCTTAAGAATAAGTGTAGGTGTTTTGATACTGTTTCATGGATTTGAAAAAATTATAAATGGAATTAGCGGAGTTAGATACTTAACGACTAATGCAGGATTACCGGAATTTTTTGCATATGGAGTTTTTATAGGCGAACTTGTATTTCCGGTACTTATTATTTTAGGTTTATATGCAAGAGTAGCATCTCTAGGATTAGCTTTTACTATGCTGATGGCAATCTTCTTAGCTCACGGTTCATCTTTATTTGAACTTGGAAAACACGGAGCACCTGTAATTGAACTTCCGCTTTTATATCTGCTTATGTCTATAGTTATATTTTTACTTGGAAGCGGAAAGTACGCAGTTAACTCAAAATAAGTCTATAGGTGTTTAACTTTTATTTTTGAGTTAAGACTCCAGCCGATTAGTACCATAATTATCATTACACCTATGGCTGGGATGATAGAATATATATATGAAACATATGCAAGCCATAAAAGTATAGCTCCAAGTGGTGTTGGTACACCTGTAAAATAGTTTTGTACTTCACCTGCATCTGCATTGATATTGAAGTATATAAGACGTCTTAGTCCCGATATAACATAGTAGATGCTAATAATACCGGCTACAAAAAGTAAACTACCCATATCTGCTGTGCTATATACAGCCTCAAATATTAAAAATACAGGAACAAGTACAAAACTTAAAAAGTCCGCAAAGCTGTCTAGTTGGATGCCAAACTCATTTGACAAGCCGTATTTTCGAGCTATTTTACCATCAAATATATCAAATGCCCCACCTATCCATGCTAGTATAATAGCTACAAAAAAGTTATGTTGAGTAATAAAATAAACAGCCAATAAACCCGCTGTGATATTTACAAACGTAAACATATTTGCAAGATTAAATTGGGAAGAAGATGTAAAAAGAAATTTCATTAAGTAGCCTCTATGCATGGTGGAAAATATTTTTTGAATTATATCAAAATATATTTAATTATTAAAAGTTAAGCTATTATGATAAGAATTATCATTATTAAGAGAGTATTAAGATGAAAATGATTATCATTTTAGTATTAAAACTTTTTTGGGAAAGAAAATGAAGAGAAATAATATAATTTTACTTTTGTCATTATTGACTTTTATTACTAGTGTAAATGCTGCTGATGTTGAAAAAACAAAAGATACGGTAGAAACTATACACTCTGTAAGACAGACTATAGATGAAGGTAGTAAAGTTGAACAAAAGGAACCATCTGTAGTTGATGCTTTTAAAGGTATCTTTAGCGATGCTAAAGTCGTCGGACAAATCAGATCAATATCAGCTGGCTATAATAACAAAGAAATGGGTGTCAATGATACATATGCTACAGCTATTGGCGGGGCGTTAAAATATGAACTTGCTTCTTTAAATGGTTTTAACGCGGCTTTTGGTGTATTAGTATCCAACGATATAGATTGGGCTACAGGAGAGTCACAAAAACATAATGATGAATTATCATCTTCAAATACTGAGTATATTACGACTAGTGAAGCTTATATAAACTATAAAAACAAGGGTTTTAATTTTCGTGCAGGTCGTCAGCTTATAGATACACCATTAGCAGATAGTGATGATATTAGGATGATTGCGAATACTTTTGAGGGATATACTTTAACATATGATATATCTGATTTTACATTTTATGCTGCAAAATACGGAAAATGGCAAGGTGTAGATGCAGGTTTGGATAATGGTTGGCAAAAACTTTGTCAACACGGTGTAAATATAGGTGGGATATCTTATACAAATTCACAAAAGTATCTTAATGCTTGGTATTATAATATGACGGGTTTAACTAATGCAGTATATTTAGATGGTGGACTTGATTTTGACATATCAAAAGAGCTTTATATACACGTAGATGCTCCGTACCTAATTGAA
>JAPHSI010000225.1 GCA_026193155.1 Sulfurimonadaceae bacterium
CATTCTTTGCAC
This sequence comes from Sulfurimonadaceae bacterium, assembly GCA_026193155.1. Classification (GTDB taxonomy): domain Bacteria; phylum Campylobacterota; class Campylobacteria; order Campylobacterales; family Sulfurimonadaceae; genus Sulfurimonas. The sequence continues at coordinate 13 of JAPHSI010000225.1, forward strand.
CGTCTTCTTCAATTCTACATACGTCAAACTGGTTTGAGTTTTGTTTGTGCGAATGACAACCCATACAAACGTTTCCTGTATAAAAATCTTTGTTTGTGTAGTCTATATCGTGATAAGCCGAACCGACGGTTGTTTTATTTCCCCACCATGATGTAGTAGTTTTATATACCACTTTTTCTTTTTCACGACCCGCTTCAGCCGAATAAAAAGATTTTTTCTCACCGTTATAATTATTTATATTGCTTTTTGAATCTTTTGTAATACTTTTAATAGTATGACAGGTTAAACAAGTGATGCCTTGTGTTTGTTCCTCTTTTGTTTTAGCATTTGGAGTATGACATTTTGAACATTTATAGTCATCTTTTGCTTTAGCAGGATGTAAATCCCAAACAGCCTTATGTACTTTGTCGTTATATATAGACGAGTGTTTATGCATCGACTCCTCAAACTCTTTGGTAATTGTCGGGTGACACTTTTTACATGAAGCCGTATCGGCATCTTTGTGAACATTGGCAAGCATTAAACTCATGACTGCCATCAAATATAAAAGTATTTTCATTCTTATAAGCCTTTCTTTTATTAATTATAAAACAGGATTATAACAAATATCTCTATCTCTTATTTGATTTATATCAATCTTATTTAATTTTCTATATTTTTACTAAAATTTTATCAAGGATTGAAGTCGTAAGGATTCTTTTAAAGCTACCCAGTAAATGGGTAGCCAAAGTGTTGTAGTATCTAGGTTTAGGTTTGTTAGCTTCAAGAGCGTGTAGTATATTTTTTATAACGACATCACTTTGTTTTGTAAAAATATCATTATCCTTATTCTCTTTTCTCTCTAAAAGTTCTGCTTTATACTCATCTTCCCATATACTTGTTTTACTATCTACATTTTTTTTGAACATCTGAGTTGCATTTTTTCTAAAATCACTTTTTATTGGACCCGTATTTATAGTACTTACATATATTTTTGTACCTGCAAGTTCCAACCTTAGAGTATCACAAAGTCCTTCTATTGCATACTTTGACGCATTGTAAGCTCCACGAAACCTAAGCGAGATAATGCCAAGTACGGATGAGTGCTGCATTATTCGTCCATAACCTTGAGAACGCATAATTTTCAAGGTTTGATATGTCAACTCATGTAAACCAAAAAGATTAGTCTCAAACTGCTCTTTTAAAGTTTGAGTAGTTATATCTTCCAAAGCTCCTGGTTGTCCATATCCTGCATTATTAAAAAGTGCATAAAGTGAGCCGTCTTTTTTTAAAATATCTTCTAAAACAATTTGTATCTGAGAAGCATCTCTGACATCTAAAAGATAAGTATCTAGTCCCTCTTTTTTTAATCTCTCCACGTCCTCTTTTTTTCTTGCACTTGCATAAACTTTATAACCTTTTTTTTGTAAAAAGTGTGCTGTGTCGTAACCGATGCCCGAGGAACAACCGGTAATTAAAATGTTTTTCATCTATGAAGTCATTATCTCATATGGGCGTTTTATCTCATTGACAACCTCATCCACACTCATATGACGAGATTTGCGTAAAAACTCTTTGCCGTCTAAAAATATAAGTACGGTAGGGATTGCATATACTCCGAAATGCGGAGCTATGTCTTCTTCAACGCTTATATCCACGCTCTCAACTTTAAAGTCATCAAAGTTTGCATCTATTGCATCTAAGAGTTTTGGTTTTAGTGCATGGCACACGTTACATGTAGGTGCCGAGAAGTACACCATTACGGCCAAGTTTTCTTGTATTGTTTTTTGAATATTTTCTATTGTTTGCATGGGAAATTATACTCTTAAAATGTTAAAACTTTCGTATCTTGACTCTTTAGAGCGTTAGTTAGCATCTCACCTGTATGGATAGGTTCTATTCCAAGTTCTTCTAACTCTTTTGTGATGCCGTATTCATCCGAACAAACTATACAAGTGTTAAACTTAACGCCGGTATCCATAACTTTTTTAACTTGCTCTTGAATCTCTTTATTCTCATAAATCAGCTTTGCCGAGGGTCCCCATACCATTATGGTAGCCTCATCCCAATATTTGCGCTCAAGCATAACTGAACCATAAAGTAAAATAAGCCTCTTAGCTACATCTATCTCTCCACTTGACCATACAATAAGCAGTTTGTCTTTTGTCTGCATTTTTTCTCCAAAAGCTTAAATATAAAATTTTTTTGTTACTATATCGAAAAACAAGTGATTAAAAATATAAAATGTTAGAAAACGTAAAAATGCCAGAGGGTATAAACAAAGATGTGATGGAACATCTAATGTATCCTAAAAACTATGGAAAACTAGAAGAGCCGACATGTGTAGGTGTTGCAATGGATGAAAAAACCGGGGAGTATGTGATTTTTTATACACTGCTTGAGGGCAATGTTATAAAAGACGTAAAATTTGCAACAAACGGTTGCCAAGATACGGTAGTTGTAGGTTCTATGTATACGGACATGATAAAAGGCGAGACAACAGAGTATGCCAACAAAGCTCTTGGTCTTATAGCTAAAAAGCTGGGTTCTGACATGACAAGACAACAAGAGATATGTGCAGAGATGGTACTAAACGGTTTTGTCGCATCTATGATGAATCTTAAAAATATTCAAAATGGAAAAAATGAAGAGATGCATGTACTTAAGATGAAGGAATCATGTGAAGTTGAGGAAGAAAAATAATGAATAAAACATATCAAAAAAAACACGAATTATGGCTACATATACTGTTTGCATCTTTTGCAATTAACGATGAGACAATCAAGTCAAAACTATATGACTTTTCACAAATAGCATTTCGTCATATGAAATGGTTAGGCTCAGATTTACTTAATGACGGTGAAAATTATAACTACGATCGTAGTATGCTTCTGATGAAACAGGAAAATGTTTTTGATGTTGTAAATGCTTTAAAGTCTGAAGTTGAAGCGATGCAAAGCATCTATCCAAACACACCGTTCGGTGAACGCGCAAAAACAGACGATGCCTACCTTTTAGAGTACCTTCGCCAAGTTTTAGAAAACGAAAACAACAACAAAGAAGTTACGGCTTTTAATATGCAAAGAAAGTGGCCCGAAGCAGATCTAGATGCAGCACAAACAGATGCCCTGACTCTGTTTTTATTTGAAGAATCATATAAAGAGTATGAGCTTATTTTAGTATATGCATATATGCAGGCTCGTACCGATAAGACTTTACATTTTGATGTTTTTCAAGACTTGATTGACGAGTCACACTTTCACTTAAAATCTTTTGGGAATATGATGGCAAAACTAGGCATCTTGGCACTTCCGCGTGAACTTCATGAGATGACATACGTTGTAAAAGATTTAGAGAAATTCGTTAAAGACGGGATAGCTGAAGAGGAAGCCGCAAAAGAGATGTGTAAAGAGTTAAGCGAAGCCATAAACGAGCCAAAACTCTCACGCTTTTTTGATTTTATAAATTATCAGGAATCTTATCATATAGAGCTTATGAAAAAACTTCTTTAATTGGATAGTTAATTATATTTTAGCTTGTAGAAAATTGCCAAATTTTTTATCTGTTTTATCTATATGGTTAAGTAACCAGTTAAGTAAAAAACTTATTAGCTCATCTTTTTCTATCAAGTTTCCTGCTTTTAGAGAGTCTCTAAGTTCAACAACTTTATGAGAAAAATCTCTATGTTGTTTCATATGGTTTTCAAAATCTTGAGGAGCTTCTTTTTCATAATGATACTCTTTCATTAAACCCTCTTCCTCTTCAAAGTGATACAATGCATAACTAAGTAAATCTTTTGTTATGTTTTGTAGATTTTCTAATGAATAATCAGTCGTTAAAAGCTTATTAGCTTCATTTAGAGTATTTACAAGTATATGATGTTGTTCATCTATCTCTTCGATACCTGTTTCATAATCCTTGCTCCATTTAATATTTTCAAGTAACTCTGACATCTATTTACCTTTTATCCTTGCTATATTCTTTTTTTAATTTTTTAATAACAGAAATCAATTCATCTTTTAAAGTTATAATTTTTTCAATATAAATTTCAGAATTATCATATCCATTCTTTTCTAATAAATCCATTATAATATTTACTTCTTTATGTATCGTTTTATGGATAACGACTAACTCATTAAAACTATCTAATTTTGAAAAGTATTTTTTACCATTATTTTTTAGCCACTTTCCTAATCTACAAGTCTCATGTGATAAATGAGGTGCTTCTTCCAGGTTTCTTCTTCTAATGCTATCAACGACTAATTCCATCCAATATTTATGATTACTCTCGGCAAGCAGTAATTCAAAGTCCCCTCTTCTTGGCAAGTTTTTTGATACAATTCTTAATCTTGGGTCTGGCGTATAACTTTTTATATATTTAACAAAATTATCGTAATCCATAGGTTTTGCTATAGTATATCCTTGAACAGAATCACATCCAAAATCAAGTAACATCAACAACTCTTCTATACTCTCCGCACCCTCTGCTACAACTTCAATTTGAAAAACTTTTGAGAGTGAAATAATGGCATTTACGATAGCCATATCATGAGAATTTTGTAACATATCCGACACAAAACTTCTGTCAATTTTGATTGTATTTATGTTTAATTCTTTAAGGTGTGTAAGTGATGAATATCCAGTTCCAAAATCATCTAACGCAAAACTAATTCCTAGTTTATTTAACTCTTGTATTGTTTGATTCGTATGAGTTATGCTCTCAAGCGCAGAATTTTCCGTAATCTCAATTTCCATATTATGAAAATATGAATAATCTATATCCATATCTGCAGCAATCTCTTTTATCTTTTGCGCAAAAGTATTTTGTTGAAATTGTTTTGGGGAGATGTTTACGGCTAAAGAGATATCAATATCATTTTTTTTAAACTTTTGCATAGACAACAAAGATTCTCTTACTACCCATTCATCAAACTTATATATCAATTCATCATTTTCAATTAGCGGTAAGAATTCATTTGGGGCAAGTACCCCTAAAACAGGGTGATTCCATCTTGATAGAACTTCTAAACTTTCTATTTGTAAGTTATATGCACTAAGTTTAGGTTGAAAATATAATTCAAACTCTCCGTTTTCTATCGCTTTTTCTATCTTTTTAAGAGCCTTGAAATTTGCTTTTACTTTTACATGTTCCTTTGTATCAAAAAAATAGAACTGATTTTTTCCATTTTCTTTAGCTTTATACATAGCTTGATCTGCATGTCTAATAAGAGTATCATCATCTGAGTCGTCTTCAGGGTATATTGATACACCGATACTTGCTGATATAGAATTGATTAACTTATGTTTATAACTATATTGGCTTGCGACTGAGTTAAGAATTCTTTGTAACACTTTTGCTGCATGTTCTGAAGTATCAATATCTGTCAATACAATTACAAATTCATCTCCCCCTAATCTTGCAAGGGTATCTTCAGGTCTTATAATGTTCTCTATTCTTCTTGAAACTGCAACAAGTACATAATCACCTGCATCGTGACCTAAAGAATCATTAACATCTTTAAATCCATCAAGATCCATCAAACATATTGCTACTATTTTTTTATCTTTTTTTTGGTTTGCTATGGCACGTCTTATTCTGTCTGTAATAAGCAGTCTGTTTGGAAGTTTTGTCAATGGATCGTAATAAGCTATACTCTTTAAATCATCTGTTCTTTGTTCAACTGAATACCTTTGCATTTCAGAACTTATAAAACCGGAATACAGCTTTAATATACTCTCTGTAAGTTTAGAGTTATCTATTGGTTTTGAACTTATCGCTGCAAATATACCTATTGGCTCTTGATCTTTATTTGATATAACTATACCTGCATAAGCCTCTATATTCATTTTTTTTAGAAAAATATCTTTTGGAAACTCTTTTTGGATGCCATTTGGATATACTATAAAGTCATAAGCGATTGCATTCTCACAGGGCGTACCTTTTATAGTATAGTTAAAAGTTGTCATAGGTTTATCTTTTGCCCAACCTGAAACTACATTCATACCCGAAGCACTCTCATCCATCTTGGCAACGAAAGAGTACTCAAAACCAAAGTTTTCAATTACATATCTACAAATAGATTCATAATAATCTTCACCCTTTAGAGTTGAAAAAGATGTACTTAACTTTGTAAGAGCATTTAGTAAAACCTTATCATTACATTGACCAACCAAATATCATCCTATTTGTTTTTCTTAAGTACATTGTATCTTACAAAACTTTAAAATATATTTTTACATATAATGTATTATAGAATAACTTAGATATAATTTCAAAATGAGTACGATTATCTATTCTATCCTTGGCATCTACATATTTATCATCATGGGTTATCTCTCCAAAATGAGTTTCAAAGAGAAGATAGATGACAAAACAATTACAATTTTAAACGTATATTTTTTACAAGTATTTTTAACTTTTTGGGGTCTTTTAGTCCGCCCTGTAGATATCACCCTTTTATATGCACCCTCTATATATTTTGCAATTGTAATAGTAGTTATAATTATCTCGGCTACTGTTGCAAAATTTTTGTTTGAAAATAAAAAAGAATACTCGATTGCTACCGTAGCTGCCATAATCGGAAATACCGGAAATCTTGGAATCCCATTAAATATTGCCATCTTTGGAGAGGAATCTATTCCATATACGACTGTAGTAAACTTGGTAAATGTTTTTGTTGTATATACAATAGGAGTTTACTATTATTCACGAGGAAGTTATGATGTTAAGACCTCTCTTTTAAATATAGTAAAACTTCCTATTTTATGGGCGGCAATCTTAGCAATAATTTTAAGTGTAAACAACTATAAGCCTAGTGAAGTGGTTATGAACACACTTATGATGGGTGCTTATGCATCTATGACTATGCAACTGTTTTTATTTGGCATCTATCTATACGGTACAAAAATAAAAGAGATAAGCAAAAGACTTGTTATTTGGGTACTTTCTTTTAAGTTTATAATCCTGCCTGTTGTTACATTTATAGTGCTTAGTTTTATAGAGTTGGACTCTATGATAAAAGGGATAATTTTTATAGAACTGCTTATGCCTCTAGCTGTTGCAAATGTAAATTTGGCTTCTTTATATGAGTGTAGACCTCGCGTTGTTACGGCACTTGTATTTATATCTTCATTTGTTTTTTTAGGGATTATTTTTATTGGTGTTGAAGTTTTAAAATGGTTATAAAAACTTTTTCAGCAAGTATTTTATTACTTATCTTTATCGGATGCAGTGATGATTCAATCAGCACTGTTCACAATAAAAAGATTTTAGATAAAGAAATTGAGTGCATGAGACTTTTGGTTTTTCCACCAAATGAAAAAATTGAATCTACTCTAAAATCACTATATAACTTTAAAAATGATTGTGATTTAGACTTTATAGTTTCTTATAAAAACTCAATAACCTGCAACTCAAATCAAAACATAGATAAAAAAGCTTATGGAATGCCAAAGGGATATGTAAGATACGAGATAAAGTCAGAAAATAAACTATTTTACAGCTACTATATAGATTTAGATGAGGATATAACAAAACGAGATATAAAATCAGGTTTTGAGAGAGTAAAAAAAGCTTTAACTTTTAAATAATACTTTCTAACTTATTCACTCCATCTTTGATAACTTTTACACTATCATAAGTATTTGTCGAGAGTCTATCTACCTCTGATACTTTAGTAATTATATCTTTAGTTTTAGAAGCATTTGTAGTATAACTCTGTACCGTTTCTTCTGCTATATTTACAGCTTGAAGTATAACTTCGCTTATCTCATCTACATTGGTAGAAGCTTCTTTTGATACTTCAGATAAAGACTCGATATTTCTTGAACTTTTATTCATCTGATCACTAGTATCACTTATTGATTGACTTACTACATTGATGGTGGCATTTATCTCTGTAAGTGATTTTTGTGTACGTTCAGCCAGTTTTCTAACCTCATCAGCTACAACTGCGAATCCACGACCATGTTCACCTGCACGTGCTGCTTCAATAGCTGCATTTAAAGCTAGTAAGTTTGTCTGTTCGGCAATATCTTCAATAACGTTTATAACTTCTTTAACTTGCTCTGTATCTGATGAAACTCTACTTAAATCATCAGCTAAAATATTTTGTGAACCGGATGCTTCGTGCAACTCATCTACTATTTTAGATATTTCATCTCTAATTTTTATAAGTTCATTACTAACTTCTTGTATATTCTCTTTTGACTTACTAGCTTCACTTAAACCATTTGAAAGCAAAGATTCTAATTCATTACCGACACCGACAATATGTCCAATCATATCTCTTTCATTTTCTATATTTTTTGTAACGTTATTATAATCTTCATCTATTTGATGAATCACCTTTTCTATCTCTGTTGCATTTTCATCATTTTTCTGTGCTTTTATAAATATTTCTTGAAATCTGTTTACATGTTTGGCAGCTTCACTAAGTTCTGAATTAAAATTATTTTTTAAAACAACTTCATTACCGTTTTCAAGTCTATTTAACTGTTCTATTAACGATTTGGTCATATCAACACCATTTAATTTTTCATCTAAATCATGTATTAATATTACCAAAGCAATCACATATTGAATAATCTGACCAAAAAGGTTATCTGTAAAAAAAGTACCGTTTATTACTAACAAAACCATACCGACATAATGGACAAAACGCATTCGAAAGAAAAGAGAATTAATCATTAGGCATCCTTGTTGTATAATCCTACCTTAGAAAATATAAATACTTTATTAATTTTAATTTGAGTTATTATTTGATAATGGCTATAATTTTGCAATGAATAAAGACTTTAAACAACTATCTATCATCGGTCCGACGGCTTCTGGAAAAAGTGATTTAGGCTTAAAAATTGCTACAAAAATAAACGCGTATATATTATCCATAGATTCACTTAGCATCTATAAAGAGATAGACATAGTATCTGCAAAACCAAGTAAAAAAGAATTA
>JAPHSI010000036.1 GCA_026193155.1 Sulfurimonadaceae bacterium
AACCTGTCGAGCCATAAAAGCAAAACATGCCTACATCTACATTCGCGGAGAGTACAAACAGTTTCAAGATATACTCCAAAATGCTATTGATGAAGCATATGAAGACGGACTTTTAAAAGAGTGTGACATTACTATTCATAGGGGTGCGGGTGCATATATATGCGGTGAAAAGTCTGCACTTTTGGAATCTATGGAGGGTAAACGCGGACATCCGAGACTTAAACCAAAACAAAAAGAGTGTGAATGGTATTTTGGCAACCCTACCCTTGTTAACAATGTTGAGACTATAGCATCAGTACCGTATATAATCAAAAACGGTGCAGATGCATATCGCGAATTTGGAACCAAAAAATCTCCCGGTACTATGCTATTTGCAATGAGCGGTCATGTAAAGAAACGTGGTGTTTATGAGGCTGAATTTGGTGTCAGTATGTGGGATTACATACAACATTTCGGCGGCGGAATGAGAAATGATAAAAAACTAAAAGCAGTAATCCCAGGCGGTGCATCTACCGATGTTTTAACCGCAGGCGAAGTTTTAAATGCAAAACTTGACTATGAATCTATGCGTGAGAGTGGAAGTGCATTAGGTACCGGCGGAATGATAGTTATGGATGAAGATACAAACATGGTTGAAGCCCTTAAAAACCTGCTTGAATTTTATCATGATGAATCTTGCGGACAGTGTACACCTTGCCGTGAAGGAACAGGCTGGAGTGAAAAGCTGGTTGAAAAAATACTAAACGGAGAAGGAAGCAGTGAAGATATTGATAAACTTTTAGAGATATCAGATACCATGAATGGCAAGACTATCTGTGTATTTGCACCTGCTGTAAGTTGTGTAATCAACTCATTTATAAAAAAGTTTCGAAATGAGTTTGAAGCTTATAACAATAATTCAACCGAGGATATAAAATGAGCCAAGTAAAAATCACGGTTGATAATAAAACATATGAAGTACAAGAAGGCTCGCTTCTTATAGATCTACTTATAAAAGAGGAGATAAAAGTCCCCTATTTTTGTTACCATGAGTCACTTGGGGCTGATGGAAACTGCCGTATGTGTATGGTTGAGATCGAGGGGCAGAAAAGACCACAAATAGCTTGTGATACACCTGTAAAAGATGGGATGGTAGTTCACTCTCAGGGTGAAAAGCTCCCAATTGAAAAGATTCGTAAAGATATACTAGAACTTGAACTTATAAACCACCCTGTTGACTGCCCTATTTGTGATCAGGCGGGAGAGTGTAGCCTGCAAGAGTTTTACATGGATTACGGACTTCACAACTCTCATATGTACGGACTTGAGAAAGTACTTCAACGCAAACATATAGACTTAGGCTCAAACGTTATGCTAGACCAAGAACGCTGTGTACTTTGTGCCAGATGTACACGTTTTACAGCTCAAGTTACGCACACTCACGAACTTGGTATCGTAGGACGTGGAGATAAGGCTCATATTACCACAATGCCCGGACGTAAACTTGACAACCCTTATGCCATGAATGTAGTTGATTTGTGTCCTGTTGGAGCACTTACAAATAAAGACTTTAGATTTAAACAGCGTGTTTGGTTTTTAGAGTCAAGCGAATCTGTATGTACCCATTGTGCAAAGAACTGTAATATATACATAGACCATAACAAACTAAAATATGAAGATGAAAATATATATAGATTCCGCCCGCGAAAAAATCAGGGTATAAACGGCTTTTTTATGTGTGACGAGGGAAGGCTCTCATATAAAGAGTTGCTTCAAAATAGAGAATATGAACCAAGCCGTATAGATGGAAAATTTATAGTTAAAGACTCCATATCAAATGCTAAAAATATAGCTATTATAGTGGGAGCTTCGCTTTTTAATGAAGAGATAGAGATGATTCAAGAGTTTGCAAAAAGAATAGATGCCAAGCTTTATTGCCCACAGGATATATACATTAATGAAGATTTTGAAGATGATATGTTACGTTCTAAATACAAAGTGGCGAATATCAAAACTATACAAAACCAAAACATAGCAGATGAGATGCCAAGCGAAGTTGAGTTGCTTATTAACTTTAATCATCCATCTGTTACAGATGCGGATGCAAAAGAGATTATAAGTTTTCAAACTCATAAAAACTCTCTTGAAACTCTACTAACTCTACCGATTGCTACATATGTTGAAAACAGCGGTAGTTTTACAAATATAGACGGAGTTACGCAACATATTAAAAAAGCACTAAGCCCAAACAACCCTGTACCAAGTATTCAAGAATGGTTTAAAAGGTTGGAGTTATGAGTACGGCATCTATAGTTGTAGCTATTACGGCTTTTGTTCTTGGTGCACTACTCGCACTTTTGACCATTCCTGTTTTAGTTTGGTTAGAGCGTAGAACGGCAGGTCTAACTCAGGACAGACTTGGACCAAACCGTACAAATCTGTTTGGTTTTCGCTTAGGCGGTGTAGTTCAGAGTTTTGCAGATGTAGTAAAACTGCTTATAAAAGAGGAGTATTATCCAAGTCATATAAAGATGGGAAAATGGCTTTTTATGCTCTCCCCTATCATAACTTTCAGTGCCGCACT
>JAPHSI010000203.1 GCA_026193155.1 Sulfurimonadaceae bacterium
AAGAAAAAAACAACCTTTTTATCGTATCGCGGTAACAGATAGCCGTAAACGTAGAGATGGTGGTTGGATTGAACTAATTGGACACTATAATCCAATGACTGATGAAAAAACTCTTGTAGTTGACAATGAAAGATTAGACTATTGGTTAAGCGTTGGTGCTAAAATGAGTGACCGCGTTAAAAAGATAACTGGTCGTTAAGATGATAAGTGAATTTGTTGCACAGTTTGCTAAATTAATAGCAACTCATCCGGAAGATGTTAAAGTTGAGCTAACTGAAGGCAACGAAGTTACTGAGATTGTACTTTTTGCTAATCAAGCCGATATTGGTAAATTGATTGGTAAAGAGGGGAAAATGATAGGTGCTATTAAAACTGTTATCTCTGGTTGTAAAGCTAAAGATGGTATGAGTTACCGTATCAATGTTGAAGCAGTCTGACCTACTTTATATCGCTACTATCGGCAAAACTGTCGGTTTAAAAGGCGATATGAAACTACACATAAAATCTGATTTCCCAGAGCAATTTAAAAAAGGTGCATCTTTTTATATAAATGAGAAAGATAAAATAACTATTGAAAACATAAACTTTGAGAGAGGTTTGGTTAAATTTGAAGGTTATAATGCACCTGAACTTGCAAAAAAACTTACAAACAAAAATCTATATACTACGTATGAGCAAACTAGAAAAGATTGTCATTTAGAAGAGGGTGAAAATTTTTGGTTTGATATAATTGGATGCAAGGTATATGAGGAAAATGAGCTTTTAGGTGAAGTTCAAGAAGTTGAACGTATTTTAGATACAAACTATCTTCTTATTCAAACAGACAAAAAACTTTTAGAAGAAAAAAAGGCAAAAAGCTTTTTGGTTCCACACAAAAAACCATTTTTACTATCTATAGATATAAATGAAAAAATTATAAAGTTAGATGGTGCAAAAGATATTTTAGAAGCTTCATAAAATGACCTTTACATTTGTTACACTCTTTCAAAATATTATTGAAGGTTACTTCGGGGACTCTATATTAAAAAGAGCTATTGATAATAATCTAATAAATGTAGAGTATTTAAATCCTAGAGATTATTCACTCAATAAACATAATAAAGTAGATGATACAGCAGTTAGTGGTGGTGCAGGCATGGTCATGAATCCACAACCTTTATATGACTGTCTTGACGATTTAAAACAAAAAGATATGGATGTTCATATCGTATTTTTAACTCCAGTAGCAAAACAGTTTAATCAAAATGATGCAAAAAGACTTTCAAAAAAGAATCATATAGCATTTGTGAGCGGAAGATATGAAGGTATTGATGAACGTGTGATAGAAAGATATGCCGATGAGGTATATTCAATAGGTGATTATATTTTAACAGGCGGAGAATTGCCTTCTATGGTAATGTGTGATGCTATTTCTAGAAATATAGATGGTGTTTTGGGAAATATTGAATCATTAGATATCGAAAGTTTTGAAACACCACTTTTAGAAGCACCATCTTTCTCTAAACCTGCAAATTTTAGAAATAATTCTGTGCCTAAAGAATATCTAAAGGGAAATCATAGTAGAATTCGCTCACTAAAAATCTCCTTGTCTGAATGTAAAAGTAAATTTTTTAGACCGGAGCAGCTTAAAAAGCATATAATAAGGACATCTTATGAGAAATAAGTATATTGAAAATTTTGAAAAAGCACAAACTGCTGAGAAAAATATTCCAGATTTTCGTGCTGGTGATACTGTACGTTTAGCGGTAACTATTAAAGAAGGTGACAAAACTCGTGTTCAAGCATATGAAGGTGTATGTATTGCAAAACGTGGACAAGGAACTGGTCAAACTGTTACTGTTCGTAAAATTGGAGCAAATGGAGTAGGGATTGAAAGAATCTTCCCAATCTATACTGACTCAATTAATGAGATTAAAGTTATTAGACGTGGACGTGTTCGTCGTGCAAAACTTAATTATCTTCGTAATCTTGCTGGTAAAGCAGCACGTATTAAAGAACTTAGAAGCAAATAAGCTTCTATAGTTTATTAAACTCCCTCCTTAAAAACCAGTAAACATAATTTTCAAATTAATTTTACAAATATCTTTATACATTATATATGTATGGCTTATCATTTCAAAAAATAAAAATCCCCAATTAAAGTATATAAAACCTAGTATATAGAAATTAGAAAATTATTTCTTTCATAAATTAATATATATAAGAAAAAGTGGAGGGAAAAACAAACATTCAAATTTATCGATTAGCTAAGCGGTTTTTAAGCAATTTCCTTCTATAATTCCCATCCACAAACGGAAGCAACCTAAAGTTTAGGAGAG
>JAPHSI010000147.1 GCA_026193155.1 Sulfurimonadaceae bacterium
TATTTCCTTATAAAAAATGGATGATATCATACAATAAGTTAAAAAATAGTATAATCGCTTTATGAAATACAACGACATAGATTTTAACAGCAAAACAGTTCTTATAACGGGTGGTGCGGGTTTTATTGGCTCAAACTTGGCATTTTATTTTCAAGAAAACTATCCAAAATGTAATGTGGTAGTTTTAGATAGCTTTAGAAGCGGTGAAACACTAAGTAACGGAAACTTAAAAAGTTTTGGACATTTTAAAAACCTTTTAGGCTTTAGCGGTAAGGTTATTAGTGGAGATATCAACGATAAAGCTTTGCTTGATGAGATAGATAAAAGTTATAAATTTGACTATATTTTCCATCAGGCTGCTATCTCCGATACTACTGCATCTGAGCAAGATTTGATGATTAAAACAAATGTAAATGCTTATGAAGATCTTTTAAAAATAGCAATTAAACACAATGCAAACATGATATATGCATCTAGTGCCGCAACTTATGGAGATAGTGACAGGTTTGAAGTTGGATTCGAGCAGCCAAACAACGTATACGGTTTCTCAAAAGTTATGATGGACAATATCTCTTATAAATACATAGAAGAGGGTGTAGATATCTCGATAGTCGGGCTTAAGTATTTTAATGTTTATGGTCCAAGAGAGTATTTTAAAAACAAGACTGCATCTATGGTTGTTCAGTTTGGACATCAAATACTTGATGGAAAAACTCCTAAACTATTTGAGGGAAGTGATAAAATTTTACGAGATTTTATCTATATAGATGATGTTATTCAGGCAAATATCTTAGCTTGTGAGCCTAAAAAAAGCGGTGTATATAATGTCGGTACCGGAAAAGCCAGAAGTTTTGAGGATATTGTAAATATACTTCAAAAAGAGCTTGCAATTGATAATGGCAAAGAGTATATCCCAAATCCTTTTATCGGTCAGTATCAGTTTTTCACTGAAGCAAATATCGAGAATACAAAAGAAAACTTGGGCTATCAGCCAAACTATGAAATGGAAGATGGAATTAGGACATACTTACCTGAAATAAAAAGACTCTTTGAAGTTGAGGTTAAGAAGTAATGGGTAACTCTCCAAAGGTTTTGGTTGTAGGTGATTTGATGATAGATCACTATTTATGGGGTTCAGCAAATCGTATCTCTCCGGAAGCTCCCGTTCAAGTTGTGGATATAGACAAAGAAACAACTGTTCTTGGCGGAGCAGGTAATGTTGTAAATAATCTAAATGCACTTGGATGCAAAGTGAGTGTAATATCTGTGGTAGGTGATGATGAGGTCGCACATGAGCTTGAGGGTATGTTAGATGCTATAGATGCCAAGAGTTATTTAGTAAAAGAGAATGAGCGAAAAACATCTAAAAAAAGTCGTATTATCGCTTCTCACTCTCAAGTAGTACGTTACGACAAGGAATCAAAAGACAATATAACTAAGAATTCTGAAGCTGAAGTATTGAAGAAATTTTCAACACTTTGTACAGAAGCAGATATTGTTTTATTGTCAGATTATGGAAAAGGTGTACTGACAGACTCTTTAACAAAAGATATCATAAACATTGCTAAATCTAAAAATAAAAAAGTATTAGTAGATCCAAAGGGACTTGATTATTCAAAGTATAGCGGAGCCTATCTTTTAACGCCTAATAAAAAAGAAGCACAAGAAGCAAGTGGTATAAATATAACGGATGACAACTCTTTGGTAGATGCTCTTAAAAAACTAAAAGATGTGGCTAACTTAGATATATCTTTGATTACTTTAAGTGAAGATGGTATAGCTATATATGATGATAAACTTATAATGCGTCCTACTGTTGCACGTGAAGTTTATGATGTTACTGGTGCAGGCGATACCGTTCTTGCTTCTTTGGGCTATTCACTGGCTATTGGTAAAGATTTAGTCTCTGCTTTAGAGTTTGCAAACTTGGCGGCAGGTGTAGTTGTAGGAAAACTTGGAAGTGCGACTGCAAGCATTGATGAGATAGAACATTACAGAGCTAGTATAAATAAAACTACCATAGATGCACATATTAAAAGTTTTGATGAGTTGAAAGTTCAAGTAGAGAGACTTAAAAAACTTGGTAAAAAAATAGTATTTACTAATGGTTGTTTTGACATACTTCATCGCGGTCATGTAAGCTATTTAGATATTGCAAAATCATATGGTGATGTTTTAATTTTAGGACTTAACTCAGATGCAAGTGTTAGAAAACTAAAAGGTGATTCTCGCCCTATCAACTCTGAA
>JAPHSI010000004.1 GCA_026193155.1 Sulfurimonadaceae bacterium
ACTCTTGTACACTCATGTCATAAGCTTTAGCACGGTTAGCCAAGACCTCATCAGTCCAGATTGCAGTATCAAAAACAGCGTGTGGATGCAGAGTATTTACTCTAACTCCAAATTCGCCAAGTTCAAGTGCCGCGATGCGTGCAAGCTGAGTCTGTCCCGCTTTTGCAACAGAGTAAGCTGCAGCTCCCTTTCCAGGTGCCGGAAAGTTCTTAGATGCCACCATGACTATGGATGCATCGATTCCAAGTTTTAAAAATGGAGCTGTCTCTTTTATAAGCTTTTGGTGAGAAGTAAGATTTATATTCATACTTTTTTGCCAGTTTTCATCACTAAGAGAATCAAGATTTTCACTAGGAGTAAAAATGCCCGCATTACTAACCACTATATCTATTCCGCCGAAGTTTTTAACTGCAACTTCAACAGCTTTTTTGATATCTTCGCTTGAAGTTAAATCACATCTAACTCCTTTTGCATCTGCCTTGTTAAATATAGTCTCAACTTCTGGGTTAATATCAAGAACAACTACGGCTGCTCCTCTTGAGTTTAGCATCTTTGCAATAGCTTTACCGATACCGCTTGCCCCGCCTGTAACAAGTGCGACTTTCCCGTTAAATTCAGGAAAACTACCGCCTTTTTTTAACTTAGCCTGCTCTAGCTCCCAATACTCCACTTCAAAAATACTCGCAGCACTCAGAGCCTCGTATCCGCCAAGTTTTTGGGCTTTTAAAATAGCCTCGTAAGTGTGCTCGTTAATATCTTTTATAATATTTGCTTCTTTGGCATTTTGACCAAAGGACAAACTTCCGTTATTTTTAAGTATCGCAAAATTCGGTGCCGGATTTAATAGCGTCTCATTCGTTTTGTTATCTTCAAAATACTGTGTATACTCTTTTACGTAAGATGCCAAATCAGCTTCAAAGTCCTCACCGATAATTGCAGGGATTCTCTTTGTTCTGATAACATGGTCAGGTGTAAGCGGACCCTGAGTTGCAATTTTTTCTACGTCCTGTTTTGAGAAATTAATCGCTTCGTTTGAGTCATTAAGGATTGAGATCGTCGCACAACCTTTTAGCTTTGACATCTCACGTCTTATTTTTGCTAACTCTAAAAGCTCTATAGTCGTACTATCTTCAACAACTTCCAAGTTAGCACCCTTAGATGCAAGATATTTCTCAGCCTTGTTAACCAACTCTATAGTCTTCTCATAAGATTTTTTCGCATCATCGTTAAATGTAAAAAGACCATGATTCATAAGAACCATTCCCTCTAACTTATCCCACTCTACATCTCTAGTCATATCATAAATCAATTTTGCAAGAACAAAGCCCGGCATGATGTATGGAATGATTAAAACTTTATCGCCGTAAAGCTCTTTTATCTTCTCTTCGCCGCCCTCTGTATTTGTGATAGTTACAACCGCATCCGTGTGAGTATGGTCTACAAATTTATAAGGAATAACAGCGTGAAGTATTGCTTCAACAGAAGGGTTTGGAGCGGAAGGATTTGTCATGGCAAGTCTTTGATACTTTACCATGTCAGTATCGTTTAGCTCTTTTAACTCAGCCATACGAAGCAGCATCTCCATCTTTACAGGAGCAAAGCCCTCAGCTTCGATAGTCGCCAAATCCCAACCGCTACCCTTAACATAAAGGATGTCTTCTGTTTCACCAAAAAGATTTGTCGCAGTTGATTTTACAGAAGTATTTCCACCGCCGTGCAAAACCAAAGAGCTGTCACGTCCGAGCAGTCTTGATGTATAAACTCTTAAATCTAAATCTGTTTTAAACTCGCTTGCTTCTTTGTCATTCCATAAACTTTTCAATATATTATCCTCTAAATTTTTCTTCTATTTTTTCCAGGTCTGCTTCGCAGATTCCTTTGTCGGTTATAAGCCCGGTTATAAGCCTTGCTGGTGTTACATCAAAACCGTAATTAATTGCAGGCGAGTCTTTTGGAGTAACAAGAACTTCTCTTACAACTCCATCGGCATCTACTCCGCGCATATATTTAACCTCATCTTCACTTCTTAGCTCAATAGGAATCTCTTTTACACCGTCTTTTATATCAAAATCAAAGGTAGATGCAGGAATAGCCACATAAAAAGGAACATCGTTATCATAAGCTGAGAGTGCTTTTAAATATGTCCCAATCTTGTTTGCAACATCACCGTTTGCACTCACACGGTCGGCTCCTGTTATCACCATATCCACTTCGCCGTGCTGCATCAGATGCCCGCCTGTGTTATCTGCTATGATAGTATGATTCACTCCGCTTTGAGTCAGTTCCCAAGC
>JAPHSI010000232.1 GCA_026193155.1 Sulfurimonadaceae bacterium
TTTAAAAATCATAAAATCGATGAAGTAGCAATGGAAGATATATTTTATGCGCACAATCCAAAAACAACTATAAAACTTGCTCAATTTCGTGGAGCTATTATGTTAAAACTGCTTCAAGAATTTGGACAGTTTAGTGAATATACTGCTTTGCAGGTAAAACAGGCTATTACAGGAAATGGAAAAGCAAAAAAAGAGCAGGTTGCTTTCATGGTAAAACGTCTTTTAAATATAAAAAAAGAGATAAAACCATTAGATATAACAGATGCAATAGCAGTGGCAATTACTCACTCACAAAGAATTAAACTCTCAGAGGGTAAAAAAAAATCTTAAGTTAGATACTCTTTTAAAACGGATAACAATTGTTCATTATCAATCGGCTTCGCCAAATAATTATCAAATCCATAATCTAAATACTTTTCTTTATCACCACTAACAGCATTAGCCGTTAGTGCAATAATAGGTACTTTGTTTTGAAAATTATTTTGGTATTTATTTATATCCTCCATGGCTTCAATACCATTTTTATTTGGCATATTTATATCCATTAAGACTAAATCAAATTTATTTTCTTTGAAATACTTTTCTGCTTCTAAGCCGTCATTTGCTATTGTAACATTTATATACATATCACTCAGTAATAATTTTACAAGCATTTGATTTGTTTTATTATCTTCTGCAACAAGTATTTTTTTATTTGCAAAAGAAACATCTTCGTCTTGAAATTCTTTTATCTTATCTTGAAACTCTAAAACTTGAATATTTATACTAAAGAAGAACCTACTGCCTTTTCCTAGTTCACTACTAATAAAAAGCTCACTTTTTAAAAGTCTTAAAAGCTTTAATACAATAGAAAGACCTAGTCCAGTTCCACCGTATTTCCTAGCAGTAGTACTATCAGCTTGGGTAAATTCATTGGTTATAAGTGGGATTTTTTCTTTTTCAATGCCTATTCCTTCATCTTTTATCTCGATATATAAAGATGAAGTATCTTTGTTAAACTTAGCTATAAACTCTACTTTTTTATTTTCTGGCGTAAACTTTATTGCATTTGATATTAAGTTCGAGATTATTTGTTTTAATCTTAACTTATCAGTTCTTATGTTTTGTGGCAAATCTTTAGAGATTGAATTTATTAGTGTAATATTGTTTCTGGAGGCAGTTTCCAAGTAAAGTTCAAATATGTTTTGTAGTTCTTTTTTTGGATTAAATTCTGTAAAATCAAGTCTAAACTTGCCGGATTCAATTTTTGAAAAATCCAATATATCATTTATAATGTTTAATAAGGAATAAGATGATTCATCAATTGTATTGAGATATTTTAATCTTTTATTATCTTTTTCTGTCTGTTTTAGAACTTTTATAAAACCGATTATTGCATTTAACGGTGTTCGTATTTCATGTGACATAGTTGATAAAAAGTTAGACTTTGCATCTGCAGCTCTATTAGCTTCTTCTGCTTTTATTTCCAGTTTTTCAATAAGATCTCTATTCTTATAACTCAAAGCTATAGAGTTATTAACAAGTTCATACATTTTTTTTGAACTGGAAATTAAAAAAATAATATACATTACCATAGTTATAAAAAGGGGTTTATATATAGGATTATCTAAAGTTATTATTACATACATAAAAGGAATCATCGATATTAGAACAAATAATAAATATAACATATTATTTGTAGCGAGACTCGCTGAGGCAGCTGATGTCATCCCACCTAGCATCATTACTAGAAATATTTGATATATAATATTTTCTGGAAATATCATTATAGGGATAATACCCCACAACGTGGCAGATACTACTACAGATATCGTAAATAAATTTTTAAATAAAGTGAAATTCACTTTATTAATTGATATTCCCTTATATTTTCTATATAGAATTAGTCGTCCAATTACAGTAAATGTAAGCGAAATATACCAAATATTTAAATTTATATCTGTGACTTCACCTTTAAATAGAAAAAAAATTACTGTAGATACACCAAATAGACCAATTGTTGATTGTTTTAAATTATCATATAAATAAGCTAATTTTTTATATTCAATATCCTCATACTTATTCATATTTTTTTCAATTGTTTTGGTGTTCTTTCTGTTTTACCGGTATAAAGTTGTCTAGGTCTTGCTATTTTCATAGTTTTTTGTTGACGTAATTCACTCCATTGTGCTATCCAACCAGGTGTACGTCCTATTACAAATATAACGGCAAACATCTCTTTAGGTATTTTTAATGCACGCAAGATAAGTCCAGAATAAAAATCAATATTTGGATAGAGTCCACGTGATACAAAATACTCATCATTTAAAGCAATGTGTTCAATTTTATTAGCTACTTCGATAAGTTCACTACTTATACCAAGGTCATCTACAAGTTTATCACGAATTTCTTTTAGTATTGTAGCGCGAGGATCAAAGTTTTTATAAACACGGTGACCAAATCCCATGAGTCTAAACGGGTCATTTTTATCTTTTGCACGAGCTATAAATTCATCAACTTTATCTACGCTTCCAATCATCTCTAATTGGCGTATAACACTCTCATTTGCTCCACCATGACTTCTACCCCACAGTGCACCTATTCCGGCGCTTATAGCTGCATATGGATGTGCCATAGTAGATGCCAGATTTCTAACTGCTGTAGTAGATGCATTTTGTTCATGATCTGCATGAAGAGTAAAGATTGTATCTAGTGCTTTAACCTCTATAGGTTTTAGGTCAACATGTTTATGTGGATAAGCACGCATCATATATAAAAAGTTTTCGGTAAATGTTTTGTCTAAATCAGGATATATTATGGGCATACCGTTTGAGTAACGATAACTCATAGCAGCTAAAGTTGGAACTTTGGCAACAATTCTATTTGCCATTTCCTTATATTCTTCAGGGGTATTTATCTCTAAATGATTAAAATATATAGTCGATAATGCAGAAACACCCGCGGATAAA
>JAPHSI010000184.1 GCA_026193155.1 Sulfurimonadaceae bacterium
ACTTATTGTATGATATCATCCATTTTTTATAAGGAAATAAATGAAAGTAAGTGTAATAGTTGCAATTTATAAAGATACTGAAGCCTTAGATGCAATACTAGACTCATTATATAAACAAAGCTATACGGGTGAGTATGAAGTGATTGTTGCTGAAGATGGTCAAGATGAAGATGTTCAAAACTACATACAATCTCTAACATATCCAAATCTTGTCCACACAACTCAAATAGATGAAGGTTGGAGAAAAAATAAATCATTAAATAATGCTATTAGAGCTTCTAGCGGAGATTTGTTAATATTTTTAGACGGTGATTGCATTCCATATTCTAACCTGATAGAAAATTATGTAAAATTAAAAGAAAACAAAACTGTTTTATGTGGAAGAAGAGTAGAACTAGGCGCTAAAATATCAACTAAACTTCGTAAAAAAGAACTACATATAAATGAGCTTGAAAATTCTTATTTACGTAGAATAATTTCTATGTACAAAGACAATACAAATCACTATGAAGAAGGTATAAAATTTAATAATTTTTTATATAATCTTAAATATAAAAATAAAAGCTCACATATTATTGGTTGTAACTTTGCCCTAAATAGAGAAGATATTTATGAAATAAATGGGTTTAATGAAGAGTATCATTCGGCAGCAGTTGGTGAAGACACAGATATTGAATATAGACTAGCAAAGATAGGATGCCTTATGAAACCGGCTAGGAACTTATGTAATATTGTACACTTATATCACAAAGTATCTTACTCAGCAGATGCCCATCAAGCCTCAACTAAAATATTTAACCATATAAAAGAAAAAAATGAAATTTTCTGTAAAAATGGACTAAAAACTATATAATCATTAAGATAAACCTATTGACAAATATTTTGCTATAATTCCTCAATTCATTCAAACAAGGTTTTAAAGCATGACATTCCCTATTGTTGTATCTAATAGACTAATTAAAATAGTCGCAAATATATTAAAAGGTTTCTCTTATATATTTCATTTTATTTTCCCAAAAAAACGTTTTACAATCCCTCTACTAAGTAAGGCTAAAATAAACTCAAAAGAAGAGTATAAAATACCAAAAATCATATGGCAAACAAATTATACAAATAAAGTTAGCCTTCCGGTATATCTTAATTATCTATTTAACAGGCTTATGTCTTTAGACTATGAGTACAGATATGTAAGTACAGAAGACAGACTAGATTTTCTTGAAAAAAATGCTCCAAAAGAGCTGTTTGAAGCATTTAAAAAACTTACAGATGGAGCTGCTCAAGCCGATGTTTGGAGACTTTTTGTTTTAAATCATATCGGTGGTATATATATGGATATAGATGCACATCTCGTTTGGCCATTATCTAAAATAATAAAAAAAGAAGACACTGAAGTTATCTTAGAAAATAAAGATCATTATACTAACTATTTTATCGCTAGTGCAAAGAACAATCCAGTATTATCAAAATCCTTAGATATTATTGTTGAAAATATAAATGAAGAGAAAATAGACGGTGGTGTTTACTCGCTTACCGGTCCAGTTGTTTTAAACTTAGCTATCGGTGATAAAAAAGTAAACCATAGATTTTATCGTTATACATGTGTTCAAGGGAGTTTCACAAATGAATACTTTCAATACATTGATAAACCAAGAGGTAAATGGACACATGTAAAGAAAGAAGACCTTTTAAAAAAATAATCTAGCTAATTACTTATAGGAGATATTTTGAAAACAAAAATTATACTTTCTTTTCTTATACTGATTGTCATTTTATGGAATGGCGTACTTTCTTATATAGATCAAAATATTCAAAAAAAATATGATCATAGTATTTATAACTCTATTCACAAAATTTGGGTTGCAAGAGGATTATATAATTCACCTATAGAAGAAAATAGTATAACTGCTGTTCAACGCGCATTTGACGCAGGTGCTTCTGGTGTAGAAGTAGATTTTTATTATGATATAAAGTCTAATAAATTTATTGTTTCTCATAACAAACCCAGAGTTGGTAAAAATGGTGAACTAATATACGAACAAAAAGACGGAAAAACTCTTACACTTGAAGAATTATTTTTAACTACAGGTAAGGATCATTACTTTTATCTAGATTATAAAAATTTAGACAGAATATCATACGATGAAACTAAAAAAGCTATAAAAAGATTAGAAAAAATCACTCAATTTGATAATCTTAAAAGTAGAGTTTATATAGAAGGCAGTCATCCTTTAAAACTATCTAAGTATACTCAGGCAGGCTTTAAAACATTATTTGGTATTCATCCTCTTCCAGAAGATTATCTTTTCTCTTCTATCGTTGTAAATGGATATAAGATAGCTTACTATTTTAGCGATATAACAGCTATAGCATTAAACTATGGAACAATACAAAAACCTATATATGGAGAAAAAACACAACTTCTTTTAAAACACATCCCTATATTTGTTTTTCATACACCAAGTGAAGAAAACTTCTTAAAAATGTTAATTGAAAAAGAAGATGTTAAGATGATACTTCCGGGTGTAAATAATATTAGTACTGATAGGACATATATCACTGCTTCAGAAAAA
>JAPHSI010000255.1 GCA_026193155.1 Sulfurimonadaceae bacterium
ATTATAGAAGGAAATTGCTTAAAAACCGCTTAGCTAATCGATAAATTTGAATATTTGTTTTTCCCTCCACTTTTTCTTATATATATTGACTGATTTAATTGTTTATACAGTCACCATTTGCATCTAATATACATGTATAACCTGTTTCAGGAAATATTTTAATGGACACACTACCTTCTGGACTTGTCAATATTAATAAACAAGCTTGATTAATAAAATCAAAATTAACTAATTTATCTTCTTCATAAGCAGAACTAAAGCCTGAAGGGTTACCTTGCATAGGTCTTCCTAGATGATCAAAAGATATTCTATTATTTGAACAACTGCCTGATAACTCCATATTAGTTATACCATATGTTTCTCCAAGATTTAAATTTATATTTGCATGTTGGTTTTCCCAATCAATAACACCACTATATCCACCACTTAAAACTTTATTTTTATTAAGTGGATCAACAGCTATTTCTGTATGTGACATATCAGTAAAACTTGGTTTACCGGCACTAGTACTAAATTTATCAGAAAAAATCGTATATGCATATTTACCATTTGTATCTTTACCACTAGTATTTTCATGTGACCCAAATATAAACTGCCATCTTTCTTTATACCAATCCACATCAACTTTATCATATATATCTTCACTCATTGCCAGATGCTGTGTGTAACGTATATGTGAAACAACTTGAAGCGCAGCCTCACCAAGTCTATCTGTATTTATTCTAGGAATAATTACAGATGCTAAAATTCCTATTACAACAATAACAAATACCAATTCTAAAAGTGTAAAAGCTTTTTTCATAAAAACTAGTATATCTAAAATATGTATGTTTTAAAAGAGGGAGTAGTAGTGTAGTTATAGGATAGGATTTAAACCTATCCTATTAAATAAAGAGTAGATAAATTATATCTCTTCAGCCTTTTGAACATCATAAAGGATATCATCCATTGGATGACGATACATAGGCATAGCAAGACGTTTTTCATCAAGTATATGACCGATGAAACCGATTGAACGACCAACTATGAAGAATGCATTTAATGTACCAGAAGATATAAAATCATTGATTTCATTTTCAGAATAACCTAAAGCTCTCCACATATCTACCATTAAGATACCGATTGTACCATCAACGTTAAGAATTAAATTCTCTTTTTTAGATGTAGTTAACTGCTCAACTGTTCTAGCATAATCTAAAAGTGGAGTTGATGGAAAATGCTCAGCTGCATAATCCATTAAACCTTTTACACGTAAATCTGGATTTTTAAGTGATTTAATACGGTGACCAATTCCTGGAATCGGAATACCAAGTTTTTTCATGTGATTTAAGAACTCTGCAGGAGTCATATTGTTATCATCAGCATATTTAAAGTGTTCAGCTGCACCATCAATAGCACCACCGAATCTTGGACCGATAGTTAATAGACCAGTTACTAGTGATTCTACAACAGATTTTCCTGCACGAGCAGTTACTTTAGCATTATGAGCACCAGATACTGCCGGACCATGATCGGCAACAGTTTTCATTACAGTTTCTATAAAGTCAGTAGCCCATTTTGGATATTGTTTTTTGAACCATAATAATGATACAACATCACCGATACCTTTACCAGTATCAGGAGTAGCAACAGAAGATATTGGGAAACCTGCATATGTAGCCTCATCACCTCTATCATCAGATATTGTACAAATAAATTGTTTAGAACGTCTAACTTTAGGACATACATTCATCTCAGGCTCAGCTATCTCACTAATTGTACCTTCAGATCTTAACTTTTCATATACTTCATTAATTTTAGCCGGTAAATCATTGAATGATGCAGGCACGTAAATACCAGCTTCAGCCATAGCTTTATTTTTAGCAGCTGCAGTTTCAGCATCAGCATTTGCAGATGCACCTGCGTGACCAAATTGTACACCAGTAGAGAAGTGTTTAGCTATTGTACCAATACACCATGCAATTACCGGTTTCGTAATTTGACCATTTTTAACAGCCTCAATTATTTTGTACTCTTCAGTTCCACCAACTTCACCAAGAAGTACCATATATTTAACTTCTGGATTTTTTTCCATTCTAAGCATATTATCAATGAAAACTGAACCTACAAATCTATCACCACCGATAGCTACACCCTCAGCGATACCATCAGCATTAATAGCAATAATGTTAGAAAGTTCGTTAAATAAACCGCCTGAACGAGTTACAAGTCCACATGAACCACATCTATGTAGTTTAGAGTTAACTATATTTTCTATTGTACCACCGACATTTGCAATTTTGAATGCACCCGGGCTGATTGCACCAACAGTAGCTGGTCCAATTACAGTTACTCCGGCATTACGAGCAATATTATTCATTTTTCTTGCTAATCTCTCAGGGATACCTTCAGCTGTAACCATGATAGAAGTAAATCCACCAATTTCGATAGCTTCCATTGTTACATCATAAGCCGTTCTAAATGAAGCAAAGTTTAAAAGAACATTTGCATTTGGGTTATCTTTTCTTGCATCTGCAGTACATTTATAAAGAGGAATCATAACTTCATCTGGACCATAAAAGAACTTCTCAAATTTAGCACCAGCAGTTGGAGCAACTATTGCAGCAACAGATGGAGTTTCTCTTTTGATAGTATAATCATAATCTAACATTCTTTGGATTGCAGTTTTATTGTTATTCCAAAAAATTGCTTGTGTATCTTTATTAAATAATTGTGTCATTTTAATCCCTTACTTCTCTAGTGCCATACGAACAATATCAGTTACGTGAGTTTCCGGTCCATATACTTCAATGTAAAGACCAAGTCTATCCGCAGCTTCTTTAATATCTTTTAGACCTTTTTCATAATTTGGTCCACCACGACGAACATAAATTTTTGTATTATGCTCTTTCATTTTATCTACGTTAGCTTCAAATGATTGAATAATACCTGTAAAAGTTTTTGCAACATCTGTAAAGTTTGCAATTGCACCACCAATGATTAAGATTTTATCTAATCCTTTTGGGTCTTTATGACGAGTCATTAAGTCAATCACAGTATCTGCGTAAAATTTAGTCTCACCTGTAGTTGGACCACCTGAATACTCACCATAGTTGGCTAGATCAGATACACTACCACCATTTGCTTCTGCAAAATCTGCAATTGTATCAGCATATACAACACTAGCTCCACCACCTGCAACCATAGTCCAAACTCTACCGAGTGGATTAAGTACTGTAAGTTTTAATGAAGCGCCAGATTTACTATCTGCAACTGCAATAGCTTTTTCTTCAGGAGACTGATCTTCCATTCCAAAAGCAGTTGGATATTCTATTTCACCCCAAGTATCTGCCATCAAAAAACCAGCTGTATCATCAAGTCTTGCAACTAAATCAAGAATAGCCATCTCATTATTATCTAACATAACAATTGGATTGATTTCTAAGTATGCGAAATTCATATCTCTATAAAACTTAAAGAATGCAATTGCAAATGAAATAAAGTTTTCTTTATTTGCTGCAGGAATATCAGAAGGAACATTTGCACGAACTGCATGTTCCATATCTGCGTCATCCATATCAATTGAGATTACTACTTCGTTAACTTTTTCATCCCAACCCTCTTCAACTTCCATACCACCTTCAGCTGACATATAAAGAACATCATCTTCACCAACACATGTAGCAGAAATATAATATTCTTGTTCTTGAGAGTGTGGAGTAAAAGGTTCAACTATAAAGTGCGTCAATGTACCATGCTGACCACTTAATAATGTAGTTGTATGAGCCATTTTTTCATCAATCCATTTTGCAGCTACTTCTAAAGAAACATCACCTGGTTTAGCATCTTTAAAAAGTACTAAATCATTTTTACCGCGTTTACCAAATAACATATCCGGTTTTGCAACAAGTGGTTCTTGCTTTAACCACTCAAAACCATGTTCTTCTGCCTTTGCTAAAAGTTCTGCTCCACTAGTAACTAGAACAGATTTAAATCCATAATGAAATCCACTAAAATAATTTCCCCACTGTTTTGAGAAAAG
>JAPHSI010000017.1 GCA_026193155.1 Sulfurimonadaceae bacterium
GATCCAACAATATCTCTTATTTGCGCGCTTTTTGCGTATGGAAATGTAAAGCAGATTGTTAAATTTTTGGATTCACTAGATTTTTCACTTCTTGATAAAGATGAAGATGAGATAACAGAAGCTTTAAAAAACCATTATTATAGATTTCAAAAAGCCGAAGATGTAATAGCCTTGTTTATCGCACTAAAACGTTTAAGTGAAAAAGATAGTTTGGAAAATATCTTTAAAAAAGCATATATAAAAAATAATAATGTCATAGATGGGATAAATGAGCTTATATCAACTATAAAAAATGTATATCCTTATGAGAGTCAAGGTTATAACTTTTTAATCTCCAAGCTTACTACAAAAACTAAGGGCAGCGGAGCATTAAAGCGTTGGATGATGTATCTTAGATGGATGGTAAGAGATGATAATATTGATATGGGTTTATGGAGAGGTATAGATGCAAAAGATTTGATAATACCTTTAGATACACATACATTTAATGTTGGAAAAAAGCTAGGCTTATTGAATAGAAAAACTTATGACCTGCAAGCTGCAATAGAGTTAACGGAAACTTTAAAATCCTTTGATTCAAGTGATCCTTTAAAATATGATTTTGTTTTATACAGATTAGGACAAGAATCCCTAGTTTAACGCTATATTAAAGTATAAAGTAGTAGTATCTTGTATTCTAAATATAGGATATTTTGGGGAATCTATGAAAAGTTTTATTATAATATTTTTGGTTTGTTTTAATTTGTATGGGAAAAATATAACTCCAAGTGAAGTATATACACAAGTTATAGTAATAGAAGATGAGATTCATTATTTATTAAAGTATTTTAATCTTGCAAATAAGTACAAAAAAGTTGAGAATAGAATAATAAGTACAGAACTAAAACCTAGAAATGTTTGGCAAAAAACATATGAAATAATGATCAAAATAAATATTTTGCGTAATAAATATAGTCTACCAAGAATTGAACCTGTAAATATGTCTCCTGTGCTTAACTTAAATCCAGATTCAGTATACGAACAAGTAAAGAGAATTTTAACTGAGATTGAAGTTTTTAAAGTTAGAGTTGGAATAAAGTCACCAGATTTTAATGTACATAAATATAAAAATAAGAAGCCGATAGATGTATTTAATAAACTATCATATGTATCTAATCTTTTAGATATATTAAATAGAAGTGAAGTGACGTCATCTTTTGTATTCTCTGAAAATATGAGAATTTATGATGATATTCTTTTAATATTGGATTACTTGAATATTGATGATAATACTATCCCAGCCAATAAGAACAATAAAGCCACTTCAACCGAAGCATTTTATATTGGAATGAAAACATTAGAAAAAATCAAACAAATACAAATTCTTGCCGGTATAGAGTTTATAGATTTTAATGAATTCAAAAAAGATAAATGTAACTCAAGTGAAGTTTTTGAAATTACTCAGATGATAATCTCAGAACTTCAAACTGTAAAGGCATATATCGGTGTTGATTCTGTTACAGTACCTGGAAGACCTTATAAAACAAAAACAGCAGCAGAAGTTGAACAACTTATGAGCTGGAATCTAAGAAAGCTAAACTTGATTAACATGTATAGCTTTAGGAGATAAGTGTGAGTATAAAACTTTCTGTTAAAAGTAAACTGTTTATTTTATTTATAGTAGTTATTGTTGTTTCTGTAAGTGCAATAGGTTTATACGGATTTAAAAGTGCTAAAGATTCTTATATTAATTCGGCATTATTAATAAATGAGGGAAAAGCTAGAGCACTTAGTAATGAAATAACGGGTCTACTAAGTACAATCCCTGATGATGTTTTATACAATGCAAATCACTATGCTTTAGAAAAGTTACTTGTTTGGAGTGATTTAAAAGATAAGAGAAAAATCAAATATTGGGAGGGTATATATCTCTCAACTCTAAAAGATTATATCTTAAATAAAAAATCATATTATCAAGCTCGTATTCTGGATATAAATGGGTATGAAAAGTTTTTGCTAAAGTATAATGAAAAGTTAGAATTAGTTGTGGAGACACCACTTCATGATTTACAAAATAAAAATTATATGAATTACTTTAAGCAAGCTATTAGTTTAAAAAAAGGTGAATATCATATTTCACATATGACTTTAAATACAGAAAATAAAAAAATTGAAAAATCATATGTACCTGTTGTTAGATATTCTACTCCAATTATTAATAAAAATGGAGAGAATAAAGGGGTTATGGTACTCAACTTTAATGCCACTATTTTATTGAAAAAAATTGAAAATAAAGCTTCTAAAGAATCTTTAAAAGATGCTAGAAAATATTATCTTTTAGATGAAAACGGATACTACCTTTATAATGATGACAAGAAAAAAAGATGGGGCTATCAACTAAAGACAGATTTTAATTTTAAAAATGATTTCAAGGATATATTTAGAAAGTTTAAAGACAAAGAACATATGACGTTTAGAAAAGATGAAAAAATCTTTGCCATGAATAGAATATATCCTGATAAAGTGAATAATCCATATAGATATTGGTATCTTGTAACTGTTGTTAATGAAGATGTCGCATTAAAATCTTTAGATGAATTTGTAAACATATTTTTCATTATTTTATTTAGTATTCTCTTTATTGGATTGTTATTAATAGGTTTATATATCTCAAAACTACTTGATCCGCTATCTAAGGTAACTTCTAAACTAAAATCTTTATCAAAAGGTGAAATAAAAAAAGATGAGATAGACTACACTAAAGACGATGAAATAGGTTACTTAGTTAAATCAAGTTCAATTTTAGTAGAAGCTATAGAGACGACAATTAAACAAGCAAACTTAGTGGCAAATGGAAATTTCTCTGAAGATATTAAACTACTTGGAAAAAATGATAGTTTGGGAATGGCAATTAAAGAGATGACATCTAGATTAAAAGAGATAGCAAATTTGGCAACGGGTCTTTCAAATGGAAACTATGATGTTAATATTATCCCAAAAAATATAGATGATAAATTAGGCCTTGCATTAGTAGATATGATTGAATACCTTAAGCAAATTACAAAAGTAGCCGAATCGATAGCAAATGGTGAGATAGATGTTAAGTATACCGAACAAGGTGAAGATGATAGATTAGGGATAGCTATTTCAAAGATGATAGAGTATTTAAAAACAATACAAGGTCAGGCTGAATCTATAGTAAAAGAGGATTTTTCAAAAAATATAGAGATAAAATCTAGTAAAGATGAGCTAGGTAAGGCTCTTGCAAGTATGAGCGATATTTTAAAAGAAAATTCAGAAAAAACAAAAAATGATATATGGTTTAACAACGGTATTAGCAGTTTTAGCGATAAATTAGTTGGTTTAGACGATAAAAAAGAGGTATCGAAACAAGCTATATCAATGGCCTGTAGATATGTAGATGCTACGGGTGGTGTTTTATATAGTTTTGATAATGAAGATGAAGTATTGTTATATGAGTCTTCTTTCGCATTGAATAATGTAAAATATATTTCTTCTAGTTATAAATTAGGTGAATCAATTATTGGACAAGTTGCACAAGAAAAAGAAGGGCTGCATTTAAAAAATATAGAAGAAGATGAAATAGATGTTAAAACAGGGACAGGTTATATAAAACAAAAAGAAATATATGCTTGCCCATTAGTTTATGAGGAAAAACTTTATGGTGTAATAGAATTGATGACTTTAGAACGATTTAGTAAACTTCATATTGAATATATTGATAAAGTATCTAATATTTTAGCAAGTATATTACATTCAACACATCAAAATATTCGTATAAAGGCACTTCTTGAAGAATCCCAAAAAGCTTATGAAAATTTACAAATTCAAAGTGAAGAACTACAAGAAACTAATATGCAAATGGAAGAACAACAAGAGCAACTTGAACAGCAAGCTCTAGAGATGAAAGACAAAAATAATGCTTTAACGGCTGCAAAAGAAGAACTGGATATTCGTGCAGATGAATTAGAAAAGTCAAATAAGTATAAAAGTGAATTTTTAGCAAATATGTCACACGAACTTAGAACACCGCTAAATTCAATTATTTTATTATCAAAACTACTTAGTCAAAATAAAAATACTTTTATGAACAAAGAGGATGTAGAAAAAACTGTAGTTATTAATAAAGCAGGAAATGATTTACTTTTACTGATAAATGATATTTTAGATTTAAGTAAAATTGAAGCTGGACATATGGAATTAAATGTTACTAAATTCCACTCTGCAGATATTGTAAAAGAATTGAAAGATTTATTTTATATAGTTGCTGATGAAAAAAATATTGAGTTTATAGTAAATGATGAGTACGACGATATATTAAAACTTGATAAAGCTAAATTTTTACAAATTCTTAAAAACCTATTGTCAAATTCATTTAAGTTTACAAGTAAGGGTGGTGTTAGCGTTAGAATTTATAAAGAAAAGAAGAATCTGATCTTAGATATAAAAGATACGGGTATTGGTATTAAAAAAGACAAACTATCAATAATATTCGAAGAATTCAAACAAGCTGATGGTTCTATTAGCAGGGAGTATGGTGGTACAGGATTAGGACTTTCTATTTGTAAGAAGCTAATTGATCTTATGGATGGTGAAATTAAGGTAAAAAGTGAAAGTTTAAAGGGCTCTACATTTTCTATATATATTCCGTTAGAATCAAGAAACGATTTTAGTTTATCTAATGAAGAACTTAAAAGTGAAGAAAATAATTTAGAAACATACGAGCCTCATATTTTAGCGGATATAGATGTAGATCTAAAGGGAAATGTTTTAGATGGTAAAAATATTTTGATTGTAGATGATGATAGTAGAAATATTTTTGCGCTGATGTCTGTTGTAGAAAACTTTGGAGCTGAGAGTTACAGTGCAATGAACGGTGATGAAGCTATTAAGTTGTTAGAAGCTAATGAAGTAGATATAGATATAATATTAATGGACATAATGATGCCTATTATGGATGGTATTGAAACAATAAAATTAATAAAAAGTAAAGAAAAATTTAAAAATATACCTATAATCGCAGTCACTGCAAAAACTATGCAAAAAGATAAAGAGATGTGTTTTGAAGCTGGTGCAAATGATTACTTAGCAAAACCTATTGAACAAAATGCATTAATATCGATGCTAAAGGTTTGGAGTAATAATTGATAGAAATTTATAAAGATAGTGTTAAATGTAACATTACCTTTTTAGATGAAATATCTGTTGATGATATAGCAATTATAGAAAATGTTTTTGAAGAAAAATATGATTTGTTTTTTGTTAAATTTGTAAATATTTATAGTGTTCCCAAAGTGCTAGTAAACTTAATATATTCTAAGCTACAAAGTGGTACAAGCATTAATATCTCTTCAGATAGAAATCGCCTTTCAAGATACTTTAATAAACTTGGATTTAAAATAAAGTTTAATACAAGTTTTGAAAATATACAAAATATTAATTCCAATCATAAGATTATAGCAATAGGTGGGAGTGCCAATAGTACTAAAAAAATTATAGAGATCTTATCTTCCATAGACACAACAAAGTTTTCTATCTTTATAATTCAACACATTGATCCCAGTGGAGAATTTTTACTTTCAAAAATACTCGCAAAATATATAAAAAATACAAAAATAAATAATATTATTGGTGGGGAAGATGTTAAAAGTTCAAATATATATATAGCTCCAAATAATAAACACGTATTGGTTCATAATAATAAAATTTTTCTCAATACAAGTGAAAAAAGAAACTATGCAAGACCATCAATATCTAAAACCTTTGAGTCTTTAAGTTATGAATATAAAAATGATTTTTTAGCAATACTTGAATGTGGATACGGTAAAGATGGTGTAGATTCTATTAAAAATATTAAAAAAAACTTTTCAACATTGATTGTTCAAGAACCTTTTGAGTGTGAGAAAGCTGATTCTATTGTTTCAAAGGCTATAGAAAATGGAAGTTATGATTTTAAGTTTTTAACAAAAGAAATAATTTCTTATTTGAATATTATAAGTATAAATAAAAGTAAAGATGAATGGATAGAGTATTTGTTAGATGAAGTTCATAACATACATGGATATGATTTTAAATTATATGGCTTAAACTATGTAGAGAGAAGAATCGAAGCTTTTATGAAGAAAAATATTATTAAAACTTATAAAGTATTTGTTTTAAAGGTATTGTTCGATAAAGTCTGTTTCAAATCATTTTTTTTAGATTTATCAATTAATATTACATGTTTTTTTAGATCTATAGAGTCTTCAAAAATAATGTTAAATCTGTTAAAATATCATAAAAATAGCTATAATATAAAAATTTGGAGTGCCGGTTGCAGTAGTGGAAAAGAAGCTTACTCAACTGCTGTATTATTAGATGAATTGAATTTATTGGATAAATCAGTCATATATGCAACTGATTTTAATGATATAATTATTCAAGAAGCTAAAAATGGTCTTTATTCTATTGATAGTTTTGTAAAAGCAAAAGAAGAACATAAGAAACTTGGTTTAATTAAACCAATAGAAGATTATTTTATTTTGCATGGTGATTATGTGGAAATATCAAAAAAATTAAGTGAGAAAGTTATGTTTTTTGTTCATAATTTGGAAAATGACAGTGCTTTTAACGAATTTTCAGTTATTGAATGTAAGAATGTGTTAATATATTTCAATGAAGAATTACAAAGAAAAGTTATTAAATTGTTTTATGATTCGTTAAAATTTGGAGGGCACTTGTTTCTTGGACCAAGTGAGAGACTACCATCAAGTTTTATGAATAAATTTAAGGTTTGTAGTGATAAATATAAAGTTTATAGAAAGGTATCATAATTGGGGATAACAATACTTTGTGTTGATGATGTAAAGACTAATTTGTTTACGTTAGAGGCTATTTTTGAATCTAATAGAAAAGATTATAATATCATAACAGCCATGTCAGGTAAGGAAGCTCTTGAGATATTACTAACAACTGAAGTTGATTTGATTTTACTTGATGTAATGATGCCGGAACTAGATGGATTTGATACAGCCAAGCTTATATTAAAAAACAAAAAGACAAAAGATATACCAATAATTTTTTTAACTGCCAAGCAAGATGATGAGACAATAAGAACTTCTTATGAAGTTGGTGGTGTAGATTATATGAATAAGCCTTTTAATGTTACAGAACTTTTGAAAAGAATAGAGTTCCATTTAAAACTAAAAGAGAGTGAAAAACTTATTCATTTAGAAAAACAACAAATTCAAAGTTTAATAAACTTACAAGATAACTTTGTCCTACTAACAGATGGTGTCAAAGCTCTGAAAATAAACAGTGCGATAGAAGAATTTTTTAGAATAAAGTCAATCACCGAATTTCAAGAAAAATATGGATGCATCTGCAAGGTTTTTATTAAAGAAAATGGATATTATCATTTGGGAATGGTTGAAAGTGAAGAGCTTTGGATATCTGATGTAATTGAGAAATTAAAAAATGAAGATGTAATTGTTAAGATAAAAGATATGGATGAAAATGATCACATCTTTACTATAAAAGCAGTTCGTTTTCAAAGTGACTTATATATTTTGTCTTTTACCGATATTACATCTATGTCAGAACAATCACGCGAATATGAATATGAAGCGAGTCATGATCCTTTAACACAAATATATAATAGAAATATGTTTCTAAGGATTATGAAAGATAAAATTAAACAAAGAGTATTTGCCAATAAGGGACTTAGCTTATGTGTTTTAGATATTGATCATTTTAAAGATGTAAACGATACTTATGGACATTTAGTTGGAGATAATGTCTTAAAACATTTAGTTAGATTAATAGAAGGACATATAAGAACCGATGATTTATTCGCAAGATGGGGTGGTGAAGAGTTTATCCTAGTCTTTGACTTTAAATTAGCTGAAGCATACAATAAGGTTGAGTACTTGCGAGAACTTATTGAAAAAGAAAACTTTGATGTTGTTGGTAATATCACATGTAGTTTCGGTGTTAGTGAGTATAAATATGGTGATAGTATTGACGGTCTTATTAATGTAGCTGATAAGGCACTTTATGAAGCTAAAAATAGTGGTAGAAACAAAGTCTGTCAAATATAAGATTCCTCAAATAGCTTTGTATTCTTACTACAAATTATAAAAACTTCAATTTTAATTAGATTGATAAAATAACCGCTTTTAGATATAATCCAAAAAAATTAATAAATAATGCAGGTGCAAAATGGAATGTGAGTTTCCAACGGTAAATTCGGATAATAAAGAGATTTTAGATATTTTAGATAGTGTAAAGACTATAGCAATATTGGGCTTATCGCCAGATGAATCAAAACCTAGTAATAAGGTTGGTAAATTTTTAAAAGAACACGGGTATAAAATAGTACCTGTTTATCCAAAAGAGGAAATTATCTTAGGTGAAAAAGTTTATCGCTCATTAGCTGAGATTCCGTTTGAGATTGATATGGTTGATATATTCAGAAAGCCAAATATTTTTGATTCTGTTGTGGATGCTTGTATAGAACGTGGTGATATAAAGGTGTTTTGGGGACAACTTGGACTTGTTAATAATGAGGCTGCCAAAAGGGCTGAAGAAGCTGGAATGAAAGTAGTACAAAATCATTGTCCAAAAATAGAATTAGAAAATAGAATAGGTAAATAGTTGTTAGAATTAAAAGAGATATATGAAGCAAGACAAAGAATAAAAGATGTAGTATTAGACACACCTTTTTCTTTCGCACCGCAAATGAGTGCAGTTTCAGGAATTGATGTTTATTTAAAAAAAGAAAACTTACAAATAACCGGTGCCTTTAAAATTAGAGGTGCATATAACAAGATAGCATCCCTAGATAAAGAGCAGATGGCTTCAGGTGTAATTGCCGCTAGTGCAGGAAATCATGCACAAGGTGTTGCACTCTCAGCTTCCAAATTTGATATACGTGCGGTAATAGTTATGCCTGAATCTACACCTTTAACAAAAGTTAATGGGGTAAAACAATTAGGTGGAGAAGTTATCTTACACGGTTCAAATTATGATGAGGCTTATGCCTATGCACTAGAATTTGGTAAAAAAAATTCTTTAACATTTATTCATCCTTTTGAAGATGATAAAGTTATTGCAGGACAAGGCACTATAGCGCTTGATATTTTGGATAAAGCAGATGACTTAGATGCGATAGTTATCCCTGTTGGCGGTGGTGGACTAATCTCCGGCATCTCATCTGCGGTAAAGCAGATAAATAAAAATATAAAAATTATTGGTGTTGGAGCAAGTGGTGCTCCTGCTTTAAAAAATTCATACCATAGTGGTGTAGCACAAGATAGTTTAAGTGTAAGGACCATTGCAGATGGTATTGCCGTTCGTGATACTTCTAAAATAACTCTTTCACATATGCTTGAGTGTGTGGATGAGTTTATAAGTGTGGATGATGAAGAGATAGCAAGTGCTATTTTATTTCTTTTAGAAAAACAGAAACTAGTCGTAGAAGGTGCAGGAAGTGTTGGTGTAGCTGCTGTGTTGCATGATAAGCTTGCTTACTTAAAAGGTAAAAAAGTAGCAGTGATTTTAAGTGGTGGAAATATGGATGTTACACTGCTTAATGTGATAATTGAAAAAGGTTTATTAAAATCACATAGAAAAA